>RFTM01000443.1 GCA_009923475.1 Gammaproteobacteria bacterium
GTGCTCGCCGCCGCGCAGGCCTGCGGCTGGACCATCACGCACATCCTCAACACCCACGAGCATGGCGACCACATCGGCGGCAACGACGGGCTGCGCGCGGCCACCGGCGCGAAGGTGCTCGCGCATGCGGGGGCGGCCGCCAAGATCAGCGTCCTCGACCGCGCGGTGGGCGAGGGCGACGTCATCCGCATCGGCCGGGAGGTCGAGCTCGAATGCCTCGACACCCCGGGGCACACGCGCTCGCATGTCTGCCTGCTCGCGCACGGCGAGCGGCCGGCGCTGCTGAGCGGCGACACGCTGTTCAACGCGGGCGCCGGCAACTGCCACAACGGCGGCGATCCGGGCCTGCTCTACGAGACCTTCGAACGGCGCTTCTCGCGCCTGTCCGACGCGGTCGCCGTGCATCCGGGGCACGACTACCTCGCGCGCAACCTCGCCTTCACACTCGACGTCGAGCCGGACAACGCCGCGGCCGCGGCGCTGCTCGCGCGGCTGCCGGGCGACGGCGCGGCCGCGCCCGTCACCACGCTCGGCGAGGAGCGGCGCATCAACGCCTTCTTCCGCCTGCAGCGGCCGGCCATCGTCGAGCGCCTGCGCCAAAGATTTCCGGACCTGCCCGCGTCGCCGACGCCGCGGCAGGTGTTCCTCAAGCTGCGCGAACTGCGCAACGCCTGGTAGGCGGCGCGCGGCGCGGGCCCGGCCGCAGCCGCGGGATTGTCCCCGGGCGCCCCCGCGGTGTACCCTCCCGGAAGGACTTGATCCCCGGAGGACAGGTACCCGTGAACACCCCCGCGCAGTTCGCCGCGGCCAAGCGCCGTGGCGAGAAGATCGTCTTCGTCACCTGCTACGACGCGCCCACCGCGCGCCTCGTCGCCGGCTCCGAGGTGGACGCCGTGCTGGTCGGCGACTCGGTCGCGATGGCCGTGCACGGCTTCCGCGACACGGTGGCCGCCGACGTGCCGATGATGGCGCTGCACACCGCCGCCGTGCGGCGCGGCCTCGGGCCCGAAGGGTTCGTGGTCGCCGACCTGCCGTTCCTCTCGCACCGGCGCGGTCGTGGCGCCCTCATGCGCGCCGTCGAGGCGCTGGTACGCGCCGGCGCGAACGCCGTGAAGCTCGAAGGCGTCGACGGTTCCGAGGCCGACATCCGCCACGTCGTCGAGAGCGGCGTGCCGGTGATGGGCCACATCGGCCTGACGCCGCAGCATGTGCACGCGCTCGGCGGCTTCAACTACCAGGGCAAGAGCCCGGAGGCGGCCGCCGCGCTGCGCGACCAGGCACAACGGCTGCAGGACTGCGGCGTCTTCTCGCTGGTGATCGAGTGCGTGCCGCGCTCGGTCGCGGCCGGCATCACCCGTTCGCTCGCGGTGCCGACGATCGGCATCGGCGCCGGACCCGACTGCGACGGCCAGGTGCTCGTCATCACCGACCTGCTCGGCCTCGATCCCGGCTTCAAGCCGCGCTTCGTGCGCCGCTATCTCGATGCGGCCACTCAGGTGTCGTCGGCCCTCGACGCCTACGCCCGCGACGTGAAGGGCGGCCGCTTCCCGGGCCCGCAGGAGACCTTCGGCGGCGAGGAGTCCGACGCCGCGCCGCCGGCCCGCCGCGCCGCGGCGCCATGATCGTCGCGCGGGACCTCGCCGACTGGCGCAGCGCGCAGCGCGGCCTCGGCGGGCGCACGCTCGGCTTCGTGCCCACCATGGGCAACCTGCACGCCGGGCACGCCTCGCTGCTCGACAGGGCGCGCCGCGACTGCGATGTGGTGCTGCTCTCCATCTTCGTCAACCCGACGCAGTTCGACGACCCGTCCGATCTCGGACGCTATCCCCGCACGCTCGACGCCGATCTTGCGGTGGCGCGCGCCGCCGC
>RFTM01000444.1 GCA_009923475.1 Gammaproteobacteria bacterium
CGCTGCTCCGCGCCCGCGCCGGTGGCGAACAGGAACGGCACCGCGCCGAAGGCGGTGCACAGGCTGGTCATCAGCACCGGCCGCAGGCGCACCACGGCGGCCTGCACCACGGCCTCCGCGAACTCCACGCCCCGGTCGCGCAGCTGGTTGGCGAACTCGACGATCAGCACGCCGTTCTTGGCGGCGATGCCGATCAGCATGATCACCGCGATCTGGCTGAAGATGTTGATGCTCATGCCGTGCAGCTTCAGGCCGAACACGGCGCCGAGCAGCGCGGTCGGCACCGTCACCATGATGATCGCCGGGTGCACGAAGCTCTCGAACTGCGCCGCCAGCACCAGGAACACGATGATCACCGCGAACAGCAGCGTGGTCCACATCTGGCCGCCGCTGCGCACGAAGTCCGCGGAGTCGCCGTCCCACATCAGCGTCGCGCCGGGCGGCAGTTCCTTCGCCACCGTCTCCTCGAACCAGGCGACGGCCTTGCCCATCGAGTATCCCTCGGCGAGGTTGGCGCGGATCTTGACGGCGCGCTGGCGGTCGAAGCGGCTGAGCTGCGTCGCGCCCGCGGTCTCGGTGAGCTGCACGACCGATGACAGCGGCACCAGCTCGCCGGTGCGGTCGGACCGCACCTGCAGGTTGGTGAGGTCGGTGACCGTGGCGCGCTCGTCCGGGCGGCCCTGCAGCACCACGTTGTACTCCCGGCCGCGGTCGATGTAGGTGGTGACGATGCGCGAGCCGAGCATCGTCTCGAGCGTGCGGCCGACCGTCTGCAGCGACACGCCGAGGTCGGCCGCGCGGTCGCGGTCGATGGCGACGCGGATCTGCGGCTTGCGCGGCTTGAAGCTGGCGTCGACGCCGACGAGGCCGGGGTTGTCCTCGGCGAGGCGGGTCATCTTGGCGGACCATTCGGCGAGCTGCTCGTAGTCCGGCCCGCCGATGACCGCCTGCACGGGCTGGTTCCAGCCGCCGCGCAGCCCGCCCGGGGCGAGCACGTTCGCGCGCACGCCGGGCAGGGCGGCGACCGAGCGCTGCAGCGAGGCTGCGATGTCCTGCGCCGAGCGCTGGCGGTCGCCCCAGTCCTCGAGCGCGAGGATGACGCGAGCGGTGTTCACCGAGCCGGTGCCGCCGTCGAAGCTGCCGGGGATGCGCAGGGTGACGCGCCGGATGTCGCCTTTCTCCACCTCCTGCGCGGCGATCTCCTCGAGGCGACGGCCGTATTCCTCGGTGTACTCGAAGCTCGCGCCCTCGGGCGCGGTCAGCACCACCATGACGCGCCCGCTGTCCGCCGCGGGCGCGAACTCGGCGGGGAGGTTGCGGAAGGTGACGGCGCCGACCAGCAGCAACGCCAGCACGGAGCCGACGATGAGCCAGGGGCGGCGCATCAGCGAGCGCAGCCGGCGGCCGTAAAGGGCCGAGAGCGACGCGAAGAACCCCTCGATGGCGCGGGCGACGCGGCCATGCCGCTGGTCCTCCTCGGCCGGCAGCCGCGAGGCGAGCATCGGCGTGAGCGTCAGCGCGACCAGCGCCGAGAACAGCACGGCGGCGGCGAGCGTCAGGCCGAACTCGCGGAACAGCCGGCCGTTCTCGCCGGGCAGGAACGAGATCGGCACGAACACCGCCACCAGCGTCAGGGTGGTGGCGACCACGGCGAAGCCGATCTCGCGGCTGCCGCGGACGGCGGCGACGATCGGCGGTTCGTGCATCTCGGCGCGGCGGTGGATGTTCTCGAGCACCACGATCGAGTCGTCGACCACGAGGCCGATGGCGAGCACCACGCCGAGCAGGGTCAGCACGTTGATGGAGTAGCCGAGCCCGTAGAGCGCCATGAAGCCCGCGATCACCGAGACCGGGATGGTGA
>RFTM01000445.1 GCA_009923475.1 Gammaproteobacteria bacterium
GCGTGAGCAGGGCGAGCGCCAACGCCGCAGCGCGGCCGGTGAGGTGGGTCATCGAGGCTCCGTGAAGTGCGCGGATCATGTGGCGCGCATTGTAGCGGCTCGCTCCGCGCGCGCGAGGCTTCAGTCGAGCGCGGGACGCGCGTCCGGGATGCCGATCGCGCGCAGGCGCTCGGCGAGATCCGCCGCTTGTGCAGCGTCCGCGACCGGTCCGACGCGCACGCGGTAGACCGTCCTGCCCGCGACGGCCGCCTCGCTCACCACCGCGTCAGCGATGCCTGCGGACTGCAGCCGCGACGCCATCGCCTCCGCGTTGCTGCGCAGGCCGAACGCGCCGACCTGCAGCATCCGCGACGCGGCGGGCGCGGCGGCGATGACCGGAGAGGCGAGCGCCGCAGGCGTCGCCACGGGCACAGGCGCAGGTGTGGGCACAGGCGTAGGCGTGGGCACGGCCGCTTGGGCGAGGACGGGCGGCGGCGGTGGCGTGCGTCCGGGCTCGAGCACGCGGATCTCGACCTTGGCCGTCCCGGCGCGGAGCATGTCGAGCTTCCAGGCCGCGGTGTACGACAGGTCGATGATGCGGTCGCCGACGAACGGTCCGCGGTCGTTGACCCGCACCACCACCGATCGACCGTTCTCGAGGTTGGTGACGCGCACGAAGGCCGGGATCGGCAGCGTCTTGTGCGCGGCGGTCATCGCGTACATGTCGTACGGTTCGCCGCTCGAGGTCCGCTCGGCGTGGAACCCGGGGCCGTACCAGGAGGCGAGACCGCGCTCCACGTGGCCCTTGGCCGACTTCATGACCCGGTAGCGGCGGCCGAACACCTCGTAGGTCTCCGGGTTGCCGTAGCGGCTGCGGGGTTCGTCGCGCGGCACGGCATCCGGGATCGAGGCGAGGTCGCGCGGCGGCGCGGGGGTGCCCGCGCCCGGCGACGGCGCTTCAGGGGCGCGTTGCAACAGGCTGCAGCCCGGCAGCGCGAGCAGCGCGACGGTCGCCAGCAGCCGGGCGCGCGCCATCAGCGCGGCGCGGCCTCGACCCGCGCGCGCACGGCCTCGGCGATGTCATGCACGGCCATGGCGTAGAGGATGCTGCGGTTGTAGCGGGTGATGACCCGGAAATTGGCGAAGCCGAGGCGCACGCCGGGACCGTCACGCCGCTCGGCCGGCATCAGCAGCACGCGCGTGCCGTCGGGTATGGCGGCGTCGAACGACACGCCGCGCGCGCGCAGGGCGCCGGCGGTCGCGTCGAGGTCGAGGTTGCGCCGGTCGAGCCCGGCGATGACCTCGGCCGGCGCCGTCGCCTCGGCGAGCACGGGCGCGCCGCGCTGCCAGCCGCTCGCCGCGAAATAGTTGGCGACGCTCGACAGCACGTCGTCCCAGTCGCCGAACAGGTCGCGGCGGCCATCACCGGACCCGTCGACGGCGAGCCGGCGGTAGCTCGAGGGGATGAACTGCGGCGCGCCCATCGCGCCGGCGTAGGAGCCGAGCGTGGTGTGCGGGTCCAGCCGCTCCTCGCGCGAGAGCAGCACGAACTGCTCGAGCTCGGAACGGAAGAAGCCCGCGCGCGGCGGGTAATCGAAGCCCAGGGTCATCAGCGCGTCGATCACCCGCCAGCTGCCGGTGTTGCGGCCGTAGGAGGTCTCGATGCCGACGATGGCGACGAGGTAGGCGGGATCGACGCCGGTGCGCGCGCCGATCGCCTCGAGGCGCGCGCGGTTGGCGCGCCAGAACTCCTCGCCCTGCGCGATGCGTGTCTCGGTGACGAGCTTCTCCGAGTACTGCCACCAGGAGAGCACCGCCTCGGCGGGGCGGGTCATGGCGGCGATGATCTTCGGTTGGCTGCGGCCCTCGGCGAGCAACGCG
>RFTM01000446.1 GCA_009923475.1 Gammaproteobacteria bacterium
CGTGCTGCTCACCAACTCGCATCCGCGCATCGTCGAGATCAAGCACGCCCGCACCGGCGTGCTCGACCTGCTCGACGCGGCCCATTCCTCGCACGAGTTCCGCACGCCGAAGGAGACGCCGGAGTTCTGGCGCGCCGCGCGCGAGAAGGTCGGCTTCGACCCGGCGCGCAGCGTGTTCGTGGATGACAGCGCGGCGGTGCTGCGCGCCGCCATCGCGGCCGGCATCCGCCATGTCTATGGCGTGCGGCGCCCGGATTCGTCGCGCGACCCGCACCGCCACGAGGAGTTCGCGGCGATCGATGCGGTGACCGACCTCGCCTGAGCGAGGCGGACGCTCAGCGCCGTCCGCCGCGACGCGGCCCGCCGCCGCCGGGGCGGCCACCGCCACCCGGCCGGCCGCCGCCCGGGCGACCGCCACCACCGCTGCGTCCGCCGCCGCCACGACGGCCACCGCCGCCACGGTCCTCGTAGGGACGGCGCGGCGGCCAGACGATCTCAGCCAGCAGCTCCTTGCCGATCGGTTCGTAGGGCACCTTGCGGCCGATGAACTTCTCGATGTCGGGCAGGCCGACGGCGTATTCCTCGCAGGCGAAGCTGATGGCGTCGCCCTCGGCGCCGGCGCGCGCGGTGCGGCCGATGCGGTGCACGTAGTCGGCGGCGTCCTGCGGCAGGTCGAAGTTGAAGACGTGGCTGACGTCCGGGATGTGCAGCCCGCGCGAGGCGACATCGGTGGCGATGAGCACGCCGAGCTTGCCCTCGTGGAAGTCCTCCATGTAGCGCAGCCGCTTCTTCTGCGGCACGTCGCCGGACAGCGCCGCCGCATCGATGCCGTTGGCGCGCAGCACGTCCTCGAGTCGCTCCGCCATGCGCTTGGTGTTGACGAACACCATGGTGCGGTGCGGCTCCATGCGCCGCAGCAGGCCGACGAGCAGGGGGATCTTCTCCTCCATCGCCGGGTAGTACATGAGCTGGCGCACGCGGTCGGCGGTGATCTTCTCGGGCTCGACCTGCACCAGCACCGGCTCGTTCATGTGCTCGTAGGCGAGCTCCAGCACGCGCTGCGACAGCGTCGCCGAGAACAGCATCGACTGCCGGTGCTCGGGCGGCGGCAGCCGGCGCAGCATGTAGCGGATGTCGGCGATGAAGCCGAGGTCGAACATGCGGTCCGCCTCGTCGAGCACCACCGCCTGCGCCTCGCGCAATTCGAAGACGTGCTGCTTGTAGTAGTCGATGATGCGGCCCGGCGTGCCGATGAGCACGTCGACGCCGCCTTCGAGCTCGCGACGCTGCTTGTCGTAGTCGACGCCGCCGAACACCACCGCGAGCTTGAGGCCCGTATGGCGGTTGAGGACCTCGGCGTCCTTGTGGATCTGCACCGCGAGCTCGCGGGTCGGCGCGATGACGAGCGCGCGGATGGCGGTGGCGCCGCGCGTGGGCGGCGCCGGGCGGGCGAGCAGGTTCTGGAACAGCGCGACCAGGAAGGCCGCCGTCTTGCCCGTGCCGGTCTGCGCCTGGCCCGCGACGTCGCGGCCGGCGAGGGCATGGGGCAGGGTCTGGGCCTGGATGGGCGTGCAGCGGACGAACCCGGCGTCCTCGATGCCTTGCATCAGGGGCGGGGCGAGCTCGAGGGCCGAGAAGGTGAGGTCGGAAAGATGGTTGTCGGACATTTCGTACCAGCAGGGTGAGGTGGACGGGGACGCTTGCAAAAGGACCGCGGGTTGGCTGAAAATGCTGACCAACGGGCGTTCTGCCCCCGAGTCATCCTCTCTTTCTGGTAAGCCCAGAGGCACGAAACAACAGATTTCTGCGGCGCTATTGTAACCGTTTGGCGGCCCTTCCGTACGGCATTCAGCCCGAGG
>RFTM01000447.1 GCA_009923475.1 Gammaproteobacteria bacterium
TCCGCTGCTGGGCCTTCTCCAGCGCGTCGGCCACCGCGTCGAAGTGCTTGTTGCTCTCGGCGAGCGTCGCCCCCTCGGGCGCCACGTCGCGGTCGTGAAAGCAGTAGAAATCGCAGCCGAGCTTTTCGAGGAATTCGAAGGCCACGTCGACCCGCTTGAGCGCCGCCTTCAAGGGATCGCTCTCGGTCTCCCAGGGGCGAACCATCGTGCCGGGGCCGAACGGATCGCTGCCGGTGCCGCGGAAGGTGTTGTCCTGGAAGCCCTTGATCGTCTGGTCGAACAGGGTCAGGTAGACCGCGGCGCGCGGCCACTGGCCCTTCAGGCCGAGCTCGTAGACCGTCGACTCCTCGGGGCCGGCCTTGCGGGTGCCGAAGCGCGGGTAGTACGGGTTCGCGAAGCCGCCGAGCGGCGAGCGCGGGTTGGCCGTGCCCTGCAGCGGCTTGCTGTCACGCGACAGGTTCCAGGAGGTGGCCTTGTAGCCCGTCGACACGCCCGCGTAGGAGGTGATGTTGTCGGTCACATCGACCGACAGCCGCACCGTGTAGGTGACCTTGCTGTCGTCGGACTTGTCGTTGAACGGCACCACCGGCGACAGGAACTGCAGCGGGTAGAGGCCGAGCGCCGAGTTGCAGGCCGGGCCGGTGGCCGCGCTGCAGGGCGTGACGCTCAGCCGGTCAGCCGTGACTGCGGCCGTGGCCAGCGCCGGGTTGCCGAGGTTCGCCGGGGTCGGCGGCAGGCCGGTGAGGGCCTGGAAGATCTGCGCGAAGCCGATCTGGACCAGGTCGAGACCCGCGAACACGTCGGTGTTGGCCTGCTTGAAGTCGACCTTCTTCTTGGTGTTCGTGTAGGCGATGCCCGTGAGCAGCGTGGCGCGGTCGGACAGGTCGAACTCCGCCTGGCCGAACAGCGTGTAGGCGTCGCTGTCCTGCTTGGTGAAGATGCTGCTGCCCGTGTTGGCCGCGAAGAAGGTGCCGGCCGGCAGGCCGAGCGCCGTCTCGAGGCCGCTCAGCGCCGTCAGGCTGCCCGTCGAGGCGAACACGAGGCCGGTGGCGTAGCCGCGCATGTTCGAGCCGAACTGGATGATGTTGTCGTACTTCACGTCTTCCGTGATGTAGTAGCCGCCAAGGAGGCCGCGCACCGCGCCGCCGTCATCGAAGGCCAGCCGCAGCTCTTGCGAGATCGACTCGATGTCGCCGACGTTGCGGTTGGTGCGGCCGAGGTCGGCGCCCGTGAAGTCGAAGTCGTAGTCGAAGTCGGTCTTCTGGTGGCGCAGGGCGCTGATCGAGGTGAGCGCGAACGCGTCGTTCTTCCAGTCGATGTGCAGCGACACGCCGTCGTTGTCGACCGCGTTGCGCGGGTCCTTGTTGAGGTAGGCCTTGCGGTCGAAGGGCAGGCCGGGCGAGTTGGCGGTGCCCGGGTAGATCTTGCCGTTGCCGAACGCCGGGTTCTGAACCAGGGCGCCGGTGGGGCCGTTGAGCAGGTTGGACACGCCGCAGCAGAGCTCGTCGATCTTGCTCTTGTCGGCGATCAGGCGCACCGAGGTGTTCTCGGAGGCGTTCCAGAGGAGCTGCGCCCGCAGGTCCCAGCGGTCGCGGTCGTTGATCTCCTTGCCGGTGGTGAGGTTCTCGAAGTAGCCGTCACGGGTGTTCTTCGAGCCGGCGAGGCTGAAGGCGAGGGTCTCGGAGATCGGGCCCGTCACCTTGCCCTTGAAGGAGCGCTCGTTGAGGTCGCCGATGGTGGCCTCGACCATGCCGCCCCACTTGAACTCGGGCTTCTTGGTGACGACGCTGATGACGCCGGCCGACGCGTTCTGGCCGAACAGCGTGCTCTGCGGGCCGCGCAGCACCTCGAC
>RFTM01000448.1 GCA_009923475.1 Gammaproteobacteria bacterium
CGGCGACCGCGCCCGAGGCGGCGCCGAGCATCGAGGCGTGGCGCTTCAGCACCCACTCGGCGATAGACCAGGCCACCACGGCGCCCGCCGTCGCGAGCAGGGTGTTGAGGAAGGCGAGCGCGGCGAAGTTGCCCGACTCCAGCGCCGAACCCGCGTTGAAGCCGAACCAGCCCACCCACAGCAGCGAGGCGCCGACCATGGTGTGCACGAGGTTGTGCGGCGGCATCGGCTCGCGGCCGAGGCCGACGCGCTTGCCGACCATGTAGGCGCCGACGAGGCCGGCGACGCCCGCGTTGATGTGCACCACGGTGCCGCCCGCGAAGTCGAGCGCGCCCCACTGCCACAGCAGGCCGGCCTTGCCGTTCATGGCGTCGACGACGTCGGCGCCGGTGTAGGCGTCGGGGCCCATCCAGAACCACACCATGTGCGCGATCGGCAGGTAGCAGATGGTGAACCAGATGGCCATGAAGAGCAGCACCGCCGAGAAGCGCATGCGCTCGGCGAAGGCGCCGACGATCAGGCAGCAGGTGATGCCCGCGAAGGTCGCCTGGAAGGCCGCGAACACGATCTCGGGGATGTACACGCCCTTGCTGAAGGTGGCCGCCATCGCGAAGCTGCCCGCCGCGGGATCGAACAGCCCCTGCATGAAGAGCCGCGCGCCGCCGCCGATGAAGGCGTTGCCCTCGGTGAAGGCCAAAGAATATCCGTAGAGGCACCACAGCACGACGATCAGCGAGAAGCCGACCATCACCTGCATCAGCACCGACAGCATGTTCTTGGCGCGCACCAGGCCGCCGTAGAAGAGCGCCAGGCCGGGCACGGTCATCAGCACCACGAGCAGGGTGGAGACGAGCATCCACGCCGTGTCGCCCTTGTCGGGCACGGGGGCCGGCGCGGCCTGCGCCAGCGCGAGCGACGGCGTCAGCGCCGCCAGCAGGGCCGCTGCGCGGCCGAGGTGTCTTGTCAGGTTCATCTTCGCTCTCCCTGTGCGGTCTTGGATGTCATCGCCGTCTTCAAGCCGCCGCCACGCCGGTCTCGCCGGTGCGGATGCGGATCGCCTGTCCGAGCGGGGCGACGAAGATCCTTCCGTCGCCGACCTTGCCGGTGCGCGTCACGTTCGCGATCGCCTCGACGACCGGCTCGACGAGGGCTTCGTCGACCGCGATCTGCACCTGCGTGCGGGCGGTGAACTCGACGCGGTACTGCGCGCCGCGGTACACCTCGGTGTGGCCGTGCTGCTGGCCGTAGCCCTGCACCTCGACCACCGTCATGCCCTGCACGCCGAGCTGCGCGACCGCGAGCTCGAGGTCGTCGAGCTTGTGGGGCCGGATGACTGCGGTGATCATCTTCATCGCCATCTCGGGCCCCGCCTCGGTCGCGCATTTCGGGGCGAACGCGGCAGTTATGCCGCTCTCGCACCCGCCCGGGCTCGCGCTATGCTGCGCGGCACCGGTCGGGCGTATACGGGTTTGCAGAATCCGTGCCACGCCCCCGGCGGCCCGAAACGAGGCTTTTCAGGCGCGGAGAGCCCGCCAGGCGCCCGCCGCTGCACCGTTTTGGCCCCGCCCCGACGGCGCGCTGCGTCATATCGGGGCATGCACCCACGGAGACCCGCCTCATGGAATCGCGCATCGAAGACCTCGCCCGCCGCCTCATCGAATCCATCCCGCCCGGCGTGCGCGGCCTGCAGCAAGACCTCGAGTCCAACTTCCGCGCCGTGCTGCGCGCGAACCTCGCGCGCCTCGACCTCGTCGCGCGCGACGAGTTCACCGCGCAGACCCGGGTGCTCGAGCGCACCCGCGCACGGCTCGAGGAGCTGGAGCGCCGCCTCGCCG
>RFTM01000449.1 GCA_009923475.1 Gammaproteobacteria bacterium
GGTGCGGCGAGTTGAGGATCATCAGCCGCTTGCAGAGGTCGGGACGCATCATCGCGAAGTTCCACGCCACCGCGCCGCCCCAGTCGTGCGCGACGAGCAGGTCGATGGGCGCGCCGGGCTTGCCGGTCAGCCGCTCGATGAGCGCGACGATGTCCTGCACGAGCGCACGCGCTTGATACGCCTCCACCGAGACGGGCATGGACGAACGGCCGAAGCCGCGCAGGTCGGGTGCGACGGCGGCCGCCTTGCCGGCGAGCCGTCCCAGGATCTCGTCCCAGGCGAACGCACCCTCCGGGAAGCCGTGCAGCAGCACGACGCGCGGCAGCACGGCGGTGGCGGAGCCGGCCGGAAGCGCGCCTGAGGCGTCGAAAGGCGCGTTGCTGCGGCAGGCGAGCGTGATGCCGTGCGGCAGCACGGCGTCGAAGGTATGGATGCCCTCGGTGTGTGCCATCTCTCCATTGCACCGCCATAAGGGACGCTTGGCAAATCTTTTCTCAACTTTGCCGTCCCGGCCGGCCCGGGCGATGGAATCCCGCCGGCGGAAGGTGGTCTGATGGCGACAAGGCCGCGATCGCGGCCACGGAGACACGCCCGATGAAGACGCCGAAACACATGATGATCAACTCCCTGCTCGCCGCCGCGCTCGTCGCCGCGGTGGCGGGCCCGCTGTCCGGCGCCGCCCTCGCGCAGGACGCGCAGACGACATCGCCCGGCCGGCCGATGCGCGGCATGGACGGCCGGGGCGCCGGCGGCATGGGCCCGGAGCGGATGTTCGAGGGTCTCGACCTCAGCGAGGCGCAGCGCGAGCAGCTGCGCGGCATGGCGACCGAGCACCGCAACGCCACCGCGCCGCTGCGCGAGAGGATGCGCGCCGCGCAGCAGGTGCTCGCCGACGCCAAGCCGGGCGATGCCGACTACGACGCCAAGACCGCCGAGGCGCGCAAGACGCTGGACGAGACCCGTCGACAGATGCGCGACGAGATGGCGGCCTTCCGCACCCGCACCGACGCCGTGCTCACGCCGGAACAGCGCGCACAGGTCGAGCAGCGGCGCGGCGAGATGCGCGAGCGCATGGGCGAGCGCGGAGAAGGGCGGCGCGGCGGGCGACGACAGCGATGATCACGGCGTCCGGCGACCGCCCTTCAGCTGCACGAAATCCCAAAGATTGCCGTACAGGTCCTTGAACACCGCGACCGTCCCGTAGGGCTGCTCCGCCGGGCCGCGCACGAACTCGACGCCCTCGCCCGTGAGACGCGCGTGGTCGCGCCAGAAGTCGTCGGTATACAGGAAGAACCCCACCCGCCCGCCGGTCTGCGAGCCGACGCGCGCCTGCTGCTCCGGCGTGGATGCCCGTGCCAGCAGCAGCTGCGCGCCCGCGCCGCCGCCCGGCGGCCGCACCACCACCCAGCGCTTGCCCTCCTCCGGGATGGAGCGGTCCTCCACCAACTCGAAGCCGAGCTTGCCGACGAAGAATGCGAGCGCTTCGTCGTAATCACGTACGACGAGCGAGACGAGGCCGAGGGATTGGTCCATGGAGGCGATTGTCGCAGAGCAGGAGGTGGCCCGCCGCAGCGGGGTGCACGACATCGACCGGCCCTGCGCCACCGGCCTTGCACCAAAGCGCAACGGTCGGCCGCGGCGGTCCGTGGTGTCATGTGCGTACCGGCCCGCGCAGGAGTCGCTTCCGCGGGTGTGACCACGATGGAGACCGCCATGCCGCACCGCAAAACCCTCACCGTCGCCGCGCTCGCCCTGCTGACCGCAGCGCCCGCCCTCCTGACCGTCGTCGATGCCCAGCCGGCGCAGCGCGCCGGCGCAGACCGCCCCGACCG
>RFTM01000450.1 GCA_009923475.1 Gammaproteobacteria bacterium
TGGCGAGCGCACGGAGGAAGCCCGCTTGCGCGCGCCGGGCCTCATCGGAGTTGCCGGTGGCCGTGACATGCGCGAACAAGCCGCGCCAACTCGCCGCGTCCCCGGGATCGAGCTCGCAGGCGCGCCGCAGCAGCGTCATCGCCTCGGCGCCGCGCTTCCCTGCCGTGGCCTGCGCAGCGCGTCCGCGGCACTGCTCCGCGGAGAGCGTGTCGAGGTCGGTTGGGGCGTCCAAGTCGGGCACCGTCCGGGTGGATGACGGATCGAAGGCGGGAGACGGGCGCGGTCAGCCCGCCTCGGCGCCGAGCCGGAACTGCCGCTCGGCCGCGGCGATGCGCTGCACGATCGCGCGCTCCTCGAGCGACAGCAAGGGGTTCCAGACGTCGAAGATCAGCACCACGCGCAGCTGGTCGCTGTCGTTCCAGGCCTCGTGCTCGATGGTGTCGTCGAAGATGATGACCTCGCCTTCCTGCCAGCGCCGCGCGTCGTAACCCACGCGGAACAGGCATCCATCCGGCACCACGAGCGGCAGGTGCGCGACGAGGCGCGCGTTCGACTCACCGTGGTGCGGAGGAATGTGCGCCTTGGGCGCGAGCACCGAGAACATGGCGTTCGGGCAGGTGCCGGCGAGGTGCACGGCATCGATGAGGCGCAGCGCCTCGGCGGTGCCGGGGCAGCGTGCGAGGTTGGCCGCTACCGGCTTGCCGCCCTGGTAGAGGTGGAACGAGGTCCACTGCCGGGAGTTGTTGAGCTCCGCCCACTGGTTCACGGGCTCGCCGGGCTGGTACTGCACGTAGGGCTTGAACTCGTCGCCCGCATCGCCGAGCGCGGCCAGCATCTCGTCGCGGATGACGTCGGTGTACTGCTCGAAACGCGCCACCCACTCGAACATCTCGCGGCGGAAGAACGGCTGCGCCGGCAGCCGCGGCACGGCCACCTGGTTGCTCTGCGAGAGGTACGGACGGGTGCGGCCGGAGACGATGGACACCGACTCCCGCCAACGCTGCGAGAGCCCCGGCAGGTCCTTGATGGCCTCCAGCAAGGTCGCCTCGAGGGCCTCGGCGTACTGGTCGACGAGACGCTGCGCGTGCTCGAGCGCCTCGCGGTGGCCAGGCTGGCGGAACTCGGGCGGCGGCGAGATCTTGAGCACGTCGCGGTAGAGCACGGCGGCGGCACGCAGCAGGAAATACTCCGCGAGCTGTTCCGGCGGGACACGGTCGTGTCGGACCTTGTCGAGTCCGCTGATGACCTCGTCCGGCCGACCGGCCTCGAGATCGAGACGGGCGAGCCCGACCGCCGCCGCACCCACAGTGCCGGGTGACGCGAGCGCGTCACGATAAAGCGCCCGGGCACGATCGCGGTCGCCCGCCACCTCGGCGCCGCGCGCCGCCCTCAGGATTTGCTCCTCGGAAGACATCTGCCATGCCCCTCAAAAAAATGGGGTGCTGCTCGCGCAGCACCCCAGCATGGCGGACCGTATGGACCGCCCGGATCGTCAGAACTTGTAGGTCAGGCCGAGGCTGAACTTCGCGCCGAGCGGATCGTAGACATCCGCGTAGGCGTTCATCGAAGTGTTCGCACCCGGGATCTGGCCGACGATAGTCGGATCCTTGTCGAGCAGGTTCTGCGCGGCCAGCGTGACCTTCAAGGCGTCGTTCCAGTTGTACTGCAACGACAGGTCGACGTAGCTGAACGCAGGGATCTTCTCGATGGTGTAGATGCTGCGGCCCGTCTGCTCCGGATCGTCGACACGCGCCGTCGCCTGCACCGCCGAGAGGTAGCGCACCAGCACCGACGCCGTGAACGCGCGCCAGGTGCCCGACAGGTTGAGG
>RFTM01000046.1 GCA_009923475.1 Gammaproteobacteria bacterium
GTACCTCAGACGAAACCGAGCTGTTTGGCGGCGAGGTCGAGCATGATCTCCTCGGACCCGCCGGCGATGACGTTGGGGCGCACCTCGCGGTAGATGCGCTCGATCTTGCAGCCGCGCATGTACGAGGCGCCGCCGAGGATCTGCGCCGACTCGCGCGCGCAGAACTCCATGGTGCGGGCGCCCTGGATCTTGAGCAGCGCGATCTCGCCGGCGTCGTCCCTGCCGCGCATCACGGACTCGCAGGCGCGGTCCACCCAGGCCTGGGTGGCGAAGATCATGCGCGCCATCTCCGAGAACTTGTGGCGGATCGCCTGGTACTGGTTGAGCCTGGTGCCGAAGGTCTCGCGCTCGCGGGCCCAGGCGAGCGCCTCCTCGAGGCAGACCATCGCGAAGGCGTTGGAGGAGCTCGCGATGCCGACGCGCTCGCCGTTGAAGTTGGCCATCAGGCCCTTGAACGCGCCGCCCTCTTCGCCGATGAGGTTCTCGACCGGCACCTCGACGTCCTCGAAGTAGAGCGTCGCCGTGTCGGAGCAATGCCAGCCCATCTTGTCGAGCTTGGTCTGCGTGAAGCCCTTGGCGCCCTTGTCGACGAGCAGCAGGCTGATGCCCCTGGCGCCCGGGCCGCCGGTGCGCACCGCCACCACATAGTGGTCCGCGCGCATGCCGGAGGTGATGTAGGTCTTGGAGCCGTTGATGACGTAGCGGTCGCCCTTGCGCTCGGCGCGGGTGCGCAGCGCCGCGACGTCCGAGCCGCCCGAGGGCTCGGTGACGCCGAGCGCGATGATCTTCTCGCCGGCGAGCACCGCCGGGACGATGCGGCGCTTGAGCTCCGCGGACCCCGCCGCGATCACGGGCGGCAGCGCCACGCCGTGGATCATGAGGCTCGCGAGCAGCCCGCCGGCGCCGGCCTGCGCGAGCTCGGCGCCGCTGATGAGGCCGTGGAAGCGGTCGATGCCCTCGGTGACGCCGCCGAATTCCTCGGGGAAGCCGAGCCCGATGAGGCCCACCTCCGCCGCCTTGCGGTGCAGCTCGCGGGGCAGCTCGCCCGCGCGCTCCCAGGCGTCGATGTGCGGCTCGATCTCGCGCGCGACGAAGCGCTTGACCGTGTCGGCCCACTCGCGGTGGCTGTCGTTGTAGTGCGGGCTGCGCGCGCACCATTGGTCGAACATCTTGGGCATCTGCACTCTCCGCTATCTGTCCTTGGGCAGCCGCAGCGCGCCGGAGGCGGCGAGCCGCGCGATGCCGTCATCGTCGATGCCGAGCTCGCGCAGGATCTGCGCGCCTTCGGCGCCCGGCGCGCCGGACAACGGTCCCGCGGCCGCGGGCGTCGCGGAGAACCGCGGCGCCGGCGCGGGGAAATCGAGGCCGTCCTGCGACCGGAAGGCGCCGCGCGCGACGTTGTGCGGATGGCGCCGCGCCTCGTCGAAGTCGAGCACCGGCGCGAAGCAGACATCGCTGCCCTCGAGCCGCGCGGTCCACTCGTCGCGGCTGCGGCGTTTCACGGCAGCGGCCACCTCGGCGCGCAGCGCCGGCCACTGCGACGGGTCCATCTGCGCCGCGAAGCGCGCGGGATCGAGCTCCAAGGCCTGCAGCATGGCCGCATAGAACGGCGGCTCGATGGCGCCGAGCGTGATCCAGCGGCCGTCTGCGCACTCGAAGACGCCATAGAAATGCGCGCCGCCGTCGAGCATGTTCCCGCCGCGCCCCGCCGGCCACATGCCGCCCGAACGCATGCCCCAGATGAGCGAGGCGAGCGACGAGGCGCCGTCGACCATCGCGGCGTCGACCACCTGCCCCCGACCGCTGTCGCGCGCCTCCAGCGCCGCGGCCAACACGCCGAACGCGAGCAGCAGCCCGCCGCCGGCGAAGTCGCCGAGCAGGTTCAGGGGCGCGACCGGACCGCTCTCGGGAGTGCCGATGGCGTCGAGCAGGCCGGTGAGCGCGATGTAGTTGAGGTCGTGGCCGGGCGCCTGCGCGAGCGGGCCGTCCTGCCCCCAACCGGTGACCCGGCCGTAGACGAGGCGCGGGTTCGTCGCGAGGCAGTCCTGCGGCCCCAGCCCGATGCGCTCCATCACGCCCGGTCGGAAGCCCTCGATCAGCGCGTCGCTGCCCGCGACGAGGCGGCGGGCCACGTCCAGCGCCGCGGGATCTTTGAGGTTGAGCGCGATGCTGCGGCGCCCGCGGCCGAGCACGCGATGCCCCGGATCGGCACGGCGCGCGTCATGCCGCTCGATGCGGATGACCTCCGCACCGAGGTCGGCGAGCAGCATCCCGGCATAGGGCGCCGGCCCGATGGCGCCGAACTCGATGACCCGCAGCGATGACAGCGGCCCCTTCGCGGCTGGATCGGTGCTGCTGGCCAAAGCCCCTCCCGGTTACGTTGTTCGACGCTGGACACCCGGGATACTATCGTAATTCGCAAAAAACAGGGTCTTTTTTTACGAATCCGGCGGCTCCGGGCTCGTGACCCGCGCCATCTTGCCGACCTCGAACCGCACCAAGCCCAGCACCGTCGTGTAGAACAGCGCCCCGTCGCGGTCGCACTTGATGCCGGTGAAGGCGCCGTTGAACAGCGGGTCGTCGCCGGACGCGATGCTCATCACGAGCTCGCCGGTGTCGATGTCGAAGCCGAGATGGTAGAGCCCGCCGGGTGCGTCGCCCAAAGTGCCGTTCACGATCACCATGCGGCTGCCGCCGCTGATCATGGGCACCGTAGCCACCGTCCCGACATCCGTGCGGGCCCAGCGCGGGCGCCAACGGTCGCCCGTGGTGTCCCACTCGAACATCGCGACGCCGCGTGGCAGCGGTCGCGTGGACCCTGCGAACAGCCCGCGCAAGTAAGAGCCTCGCACCGGCAACGGCTTGGCGGCCTGCGTCGGCACGGCGTTCAGCACGAAGGCGTGGCCGCCGCGCACCACCACCGACTGCTCGGACTGCACGGTGGTGAACGCGGAGCCGAGATCCACCTCGACCTGGTCGGCGAGCCGCGACGCGCCCGGCGGCAGGGCATCGCGCCAGAACGCCACCAGGCGCATCTTGCGGCGGCCATCGGTGATCACCACCAGCTTGTCGGCGCCCGGCCCGAAACCCATCAGCGTCGGCGTCGCGCCGGTGCCGTCGCTGATCTTGCCCATCGGCAACCGTTCGCCGGCATCGTAGGCCGCCGACCACGCGCCCGCGGCCTCCGAGTCGTGGATGCGCCCCTGCGCATCGACCACCAGCCGGTACATGCGGCGGTTGGAGGCGACGTACACGGCGCCGCCGCCCGCCTCCTCGCTGGTGGCGAAGCTGTTGGTGAACACCTCGGCAGGGTCCTTCGCGCGATAGACGTCGATCATCCGCAGCGTGCGGCGGTCGAGCGTGATGATGAGGCCCCCGACCGTGTTCACCACGAGATGGCCGTTGAAGGTCATGCCCAGCCCGAACACGCTGTCGGTGCGGAAGATGGTGCGGGCCGCCACCTTGGCGTCATCGAAGAGGTCGTCGGGCAGCGTGACCTGCAAGGGCTCCGCGAGCTTCGATCGCGGGTCGCCCGGGTCCTGCTGGTCGATGCGCAGCAGGCCGCGGGCGTTGGCGCCGACGAAGGCGTGGTCGGCGGTCAGCAGCGAGTAGAGCACGCCTTGCGCCACCTGGTCCTCGACCGCGCTCTCGAGGCGGTTCGGCTGCTTGCGCGCCCAGTCGATGAGGCCCTGCTCGTCGCGGCGCGCGAGGAAGCCGCGGATATCTTTGGCCTGCTGCCGCCTGAGCGCATCGGACGGCGGCGCGTAGCCCGGCAGCGCGTGCCGCACGGCGCGGCGGTCGATCTCGCGCCAACGGCCGCCGTCGCGCAGGGACTTGCGCAGCTGCGTGCCGGTGAAGAACCACAGCACCTCGCGGCCGCGCACCTGTGCCGTGTAGGCCGGGATGCCGAGCGCCTCGCTCGGGATCCACTCGTAGGAACCGGGCGTCACCCGGTAGTGGCCGCGTGGCACCGCGGCTTCGGTGCTGTCGGTGGCGGCGTCGTTCCAATGGCTCTGGTTGTTGGCTTCGCTCGCGAGCCAGGGGTTCTGGGCGGGACCCGCGACGGGCGCCGCCCCGGCCGCAAAAGCGGGCGGGACGCAGCTGGCGAACGAGACCCACGCGAGCAAGGCTGCAGCGGATGGACGGTGACGACGCGGCATGCGCGTCATCCTAATGCCTGCCGCGCTCCGATACACTCGGGCCATGCACGCCACGACGACCGACGACAGCCCCGTCGACGCCGACCGGGCCTACTTCGCCGCCATCGCCTCCCATCCGCCGGCGGCGCTCGAGGACCTGCTCGACGACGGGTTCGTCTACCGCACCGCCCGCGGCACCGCCATCGGCAAGCGGGCCCTCATCGGACACCTGGCGCAGGGACTGACGCGGGTCGCCAAGATCCGCAGCCTGCGCGCCGTGCCGGCGCGCAACGGCGACACCGCCGTGGTCACCGGTGTCGCCGAGGTCACCCTCGATGAAGCGCAAGGACCGCGCACCGTTTGGTCGCGCTACATCCACGTCTGGACGCTGCGTGACGGGCGCTGGCGCTTGCTGTACCGCGAGGCGGGCGAATCGCCGGGTGCCCTGCCGGACGACCAGGCGACCGCCGACCTCGCACCCTGAGCCGCAGCGCGTCTCCGATACAATACGCAGCATCCGCTTGAGGAGATCCATCGTGCCCAGCCTGTCCCCCCGACGTTCCCTCATCGCGATCACGCTTGCCGCCGCCCTCGCCGCCCTCGCCGCCCTCACGCCTGCGGCCGTGCAGGCCGCGCCCGCAGGCATCACCATCGAGGACGCCTGGACCCGCGCCACGGCACCGGGACAAGCGGTCGCCGGCGGCTTCATGACCGTGGTCAACGCGACCGCCGCCGAGGATCGCCTGCTGCGCGCCAGCAGCCCCGTGGCGAAGGAGATCCAGGTCCACAACACGTCGATGGACGACGGCGTGATGCGCATGCGCCCCATGGCCGACGGCGTCGTCATCCCCGCCGGCGGCCGGGTCGAGTTCAAGCCGCGCGCCTTGCACCTGATGCTCATCGGCCTGCAGGCGCCGCTTGCCGCCGGGTCGACCGTGCCGTTGACGCTCGAGTTCGCGCGCGCGGGCAAGGTGGGCGCGACCTTGCGCGTCGAGGCGGTCGCTGCGCAACCCGCCGCGCCGGCCGCCGCGCCGGCCGCCGCACCGGCCGCGCCCGCCGCGGGCCACGACCACCACTCCATGAAGCACGGCGAGTGATGGCATCGCGCCGCCGAGGCCGCGCCATCGCGGGACTGCAGCTTGCGACAGCGGTCGCGCTGGCCGCGCTGTCGCTCGCCGCCTGCGCACCCCCGCCGCCCTTCAACGCCACCGAGGTCAAGGGCATCGACTACGGCCGGGGGATCGGCATACCCGACACCGAAGGCCGCGTGCGACGCCTCGAGGACTTCAAGGGCGAGGTGACGCTGGTGTTCTTCGGCTTCACGCGCTGCCCGGACGTCTGCCCGACGACCCTGCTGCGGCTGCGGCAGGCCCGCGCCGCGCTGGGCCCGGACGCCGGCAAGCTGCGCGTGCTGCTGGTCAGCGTCGACCCCGAACGCGATACGCCGGCGGTGCTCGGCGCCTATGTCAAAAATTTCGACCCATCCTTCGTCGGCCTGCGGCCTGAGCCGGCGCAGCTTGAGGCGGTCGTGAAGGCCTTCCACGCCATCGCCGTCAAGGTGCCGCTCGGCGACGGCGGCGACTACACCATCGACCATTCGGCGACGCTCTACGTCTACGACCGCGCGAACCGCATGCGGCTCATCGCGCAGCCCGACCTGCCGGTGACGAAGCTCGCCGACGACCTGCGCCGTCTGGCACGGGAATAGCCGCCCCGGGTCGTCCCGGGGACGACGCCGACCTGCACGACGGGCCACGGCCCGACGCCGCATCCGCGCCCATGGAGGCCCCGCGGTGGCGATCGTCATGGTTTTGGGCTTATCAAGCCGCCATGCACGCATTCAGGCCCCATCACGACAGTTGGCCGCCGCCCTTGCCGGACTCCACCGGCTTCGTGGCGCCGCCGGTGCCGACACCGACGGAGGCGCTGGCCGCCTTCCTGCGCGCGGTATCGCGCGATCTCGAGGGCGGCCTGCGGGTCACCCGTCGCGCCCTGCTCTTGCTCGCCATCGCGGCGGTCTGCGTGCCCGCGCAGATCGTGTGGATGGGCCTCGTCCGCAGGACCTTCGGCCTGCCGTCGCCGTGGGCCCGATGGTTCTGCGCCGCTGCGGCCCGGGCCTGCGGCATCCGCGTCCGGCCAGTGGGACGCCCGGCGGGCGATGACGTGTTCTTCATCTCCAACCATCTCAGCTGGACCGATGCGCTGATCCTCGGCGGCCAGACGGGCGCCGTGTTCGTCGCGCAGGACGGCATCGCCCGCTGGCCCGTGCTGAGCTTCCTCTGCAGGCTGAACGACACGATCTTCGTCCGTCGCAGCGATCGCATGGGCGTCGCGGGACAGATCGCCGCGATGCGCGAGCGGTTCAGCCGGCATCGTCGGCTGGTGCTGTTCCCGGAGGGCACCTGCGGCGACGGTCGGCGCCTGTTGCCGTTCAAGGCGCCGTTGTTCGCCATGCTCACCCCTGCGCCGCCGGGCGCGGTGCTGCAGCCGGTGGTCATCGACTGCGACGAGGCGGGCCGTGAGTTGGCCTGGTTGGGCGTGGAGACGGGCGCCGCCAACGCCTGGCGCCTGCTCGCGCGACCGGGCACCTGGGAGGTGCGCGTGCACTTCCTCGAGCCGTTCAGCCCGGAGGAGACCGCCGACCGCAAGGCGATGGCGGCGCGGGCGCGCGCCGCGGTCGCCGCGCGCCTCTCCGGAACGCTGGGAGGGCGGCCGGTGCTTTAAAGTCGGCGCATGATCCGACCCGCCACCGCGGCCGACGCCGCGCTCATCGCCGCGCTCGCCGAACGGACTTTCCGCGAGGCGTTCGGCGACCAGAACCCGCCCGAGGAGATGGACCTCCACTGCCGCCGGAACTTCGGCGCCGACATCCAGGCGCGCGAGATCGCCGCGCCCGACCGGCTCACCCTGCTGGTCGCACCCCAGGGCGAGGCCGCAGGGTTCGCGCAGTTGCGCTGGGGCCCGGCGGAGGACGGGGTCGAGGGCGTCTCACCCGGCGAGATCCAGCGCTTCTACCTGTTGCGGGCGTTCCATGGCGCGGGTCTCGCCGCGGCGCTGATGACCGCCTGCCTCGAGGCGCTGCGCGCCCGCGGCTCGGATGTCGCATGGCTCGGCGTCTGGGAGGAGAACCCGCGCGCCATCGCGTTCTACCGCAAGCAGGGCTTCGCCGAGGTGGGCCGCAAGGTGTTCATGGTCGGCACCGACCCGCAACGCGACCTCGTGATGGCGAGGCCGCTCAACCGAACTGGCTGAGCACCCCCGCGATGGTCGCGGTCATCAAGGTCGCAATCGAACCGCCGAGCACCGCGCGCATGCCGAAGCGCGCGATGTCGCCGCGACGCTCCGGCGCGAGGCCGCCGATGCCGCCGATCTGGATGGCGATCGAGGCGAAGTTCGCGAAGCCGCAGAGCGCGTAGGTGGCGATCAGCGTGCCCTGCGCCGACAGCGCCACGCCGGGCACGCGGCCGTTGATGATGTCGGCGAGGCCGATGTAGGCGACGAATTCGTTGAGCACCACCTTCTGGCCGATCAGCGAGCCGACGATGGTCGCATCCTGCCAAGGCACGCCGATGATCCAGGCGATGGGCGCGAGCAGGTAGCCGAACAGGGTCTGCAGCGACAGCGTCACCGGGCGTCCCGAGACGGCGCTCAGCCAACCGTCGATGGTGGCGCCCGAGCCGCCCCAGCCGACGCCGCCCAGCCACTGCAGCGGCGCGTTGATGAGCGCGATCAGCGCGATGAACGCGAGCAGCATCGCGCCCACGTTGAGCGCGAGCTTGAGGCCGTCGCCCGCGCCCGAAGCCGCCGCATCGATGACGCCCGTGGTGGTGCGCTCCACTTCCATGCGCACCTGGCCGCGGGTCAGCGGATCGCCGGTCTCGGGCACCAGCAGCTTGGCGATGACGATGGTGGCGGGCGCCGCCATGACGCTCGCCGTGAGCAGGTGCTTGGCGTAGTAGGCCTGCTGCGCCGGGTCGTCGCCGCCGAGCATCGCCACGTAGGCCGCCAGCACGCCGCCCGCGATGTGCGCCATGCCGCCCACCATCACGGTGAGCAGCTCCGACTGCGTCATGCGCGCGAGGTAGGGGCGGATGGTGAGCGGCGCCTCGGTCTGGCCGATGAAGATCGAGGCGCAGACGCTGGTCGTCTCGGCGCCCGAGACCCGCATCACGCGCATGATCACCCACGCGAGGCCGCGCACGATCGCCTGCATCACCCCGAGGTGGTAGAAGACGCCCATCAGCGCGGCGAAGAAGATGATGGTGGGCAGCACCTGCACCGCGAAGATGACCCCGAACTTCCCCGTGTCCGCGAGGCTGCCGAAGATGAACGACGACCCTTCGTGGGTGAACTCGAGCAGCCGGACGAACAGTCCGCCGAGCAGGTCGAAGACGTCGCGCCCGCCGGGCACGAGCAGCACCAGCATGGCGAACAGGATCTGCAGCGTGACGCCCGTCAGCACCAGCCGCCAATCGACGGCCCGGCGGTCGGTCGAGCATGCCCAGGCGATGCCGAGCAGCGTGGCGAGCCCCAGCAGACCGAACAGGACAGAACCGATCATCCCTCACCCCCTCGTCGCGTCCGACGGATGGTAGGAGGTCGGGGCCGGCTTTACAAATGCCCGCCTGCGCCGCCGTGTGCGGGGCTCAGGACATCTCGAGTATCTTGATGAAGGTCTCGGCGATCTCGGTCATGTCGAACTGGGAGGCGAACGCCACCGCGTTGCTGGCCATCGTCGCATGCATCGCCGGATCCGACGCCATGGCGATGATGGCGTCCTCCACCGCCACGGGGTCGGGCGAGTGCAGGGACAGCCCGGTGACGCCCGGCCGGAACGCCTCGACCATGCCGGCTGAAGCCATGGCGATCACCGGGATGGCGCAGGCCTGCGCCTCGACGACCACGCGACCGAAGGTCTCTTCTATCCTTGAAGGCGCGACGAGGCAGTCCATCGCCG
>RFTM01000451.1 GCA_009923475.1 Gammaproteobacteria bacterium
ACGTTGAGGCCGATGCCACCGAGCCCGAACACCACCACGTTGGCGCCGGGCTCGACCTTGGCGGTGTTGATGACCGCGCCGATGCCGGTGGTCACGCCGCAGCCGATGTAGCAGACCTTCTCGAAGGGCGCGTCGGGCCGGATCTTGGCGAGCGCGATCTCGGGCAGCACGGTGAAGTTCGCGAACGTGGAACAACCCATGTAGTGCAGCACCGGGCCGCTGCTGCAGGAGAAGCGGCTGCTGCCGTCCGGCATCACGCCCTTGCCCTGCGTGGCGCGGATCGCGGTGCAGAGGTTGGACTTGCGGCTGAGGCAGGTCTTGCACTGCCGGCATTCCGGCGTATAGAGCGGGATCACGTGGTCGCCCTTGCGCAGCGTGGTGACGCCCTTGCCGACGTCGACCACGATGCCCGCGCCCTCGTGCCCCAGCACCACCGGGAACTGGCCCTCCGGGTCGGCGCCCGACAAGGTGTACTCGTCGGTGTGGCAGATGCCGGTCGCCTTCACCTCGACCAGCACCTCGCCCTCCTTCGGACCCTCGAGCTCGATGTCCTCGATGACGAGCGGCGCTTTCGCCTGGTAAGCCACTGCGGCGCGGACCTTCATGCTTGCGTCTCCCTGATGACTTCGCCGGCGCGAGGCGGCGTCAGCGCAGGGTAACCGCCGTCATCATGTCGCGCCACTGACCGCTCATCGGACACGGAGGGTCGACGCAGCATCCCGGTGCGGCAGGCCATGTTCTACGATGCGGCGACGCATCCGGGGGGAGATCCATGGCAGGACAGAGCATCGTCGTCACGGGCAGCACGCGCGGCATCGGCCGGGGGCTCGCCGCGGAGTTCCTCAAGCGCGGCCACGACGTCGCCGTCAGCGGCCGCACGCAGGCCGCAGTGGACGAGGCCGTCGCCGCGCTCGCGCCGCTCGCCACGGGTGGCGCGCGCGTGGTGGGCGCGCCCTGCGAGGTGTCGGACGCCGCGGCGGTGCAGCACCTCTGGGACGCGGCGGTCGCGGCTTTCGGCCGCGTCGATGTCTGGATCAACAACGCCGGGCTGTCGCATCCGCGCCAGAGGGTCGGCGAGCTGCGGGCCGCGGACATCGATGTCGTCGCCGAGACCAACCTGCTCGGCATGATGCTCGGCACGCAGACCGCGCTCGCGGGCATGCGCGCGCAGGGCGGCGGCGCCATCTGGAACATGGAGGGCTTCGGCTCCAACGGCATGATGTCGCCCGGCATGAGCCTCTACGGCGCGAGCAAGTTCGCGCTCACCTACTTCAACAAGGCGCTGCTGGCCGAGACCCGCGATGACGCAGTGAAGGTCTGCTGGCTGAGCCCGGGGATCGTCGTCACCGACCTCGTCAAGCGCGACATGGGCAGCACCAGCGAGGCCGAGGCGGCGCGGACGCGCCGGCTCTACGACATCCTCGCCGACCGGGTCGAGACGGTGACGCCCTGGCTCGCCGAGAGGATCTTGCAGCCGCAGAAGGATCAAAACCTGTCATCACCAGCACGTTTCCGTTCGTGCACCGTTGCCTGCGCGGATCAACTTCATCGGGCGGTTGAGCATGGCGGGGCTGCAGCCTTCACTGTGGCGTCCAACATGGCGTCGTACTGGGCAGGTCACGCTGGCTGCCCTCCTGTCGCTGCTGCTTGCGCCACCGCTTGCCGCGCATCTGATGGAGCACCAGCAGGGCACGCTGAACCTTCGCGAGCAGCGCGGCTATCTGGTGCTGTCCATTCCGGTGAGCGCGCTCGTCGGCGTCGACGACAATCGTGATCGCCGAGTCGATGAGCGTGAGTTGCAACGTCATGCTGCCGCGATCGAGCGAC
>RFTM01000452.1 GCA_009923475.1 Gammaproteobacteria bacterium
CGAGGAGGCGATCCGCCGCGAGTTCCCGGCGAAGAGCGTGATGCTCTACAGCAGCGAGATGGCGCCGAGCGAGAAGGCGCGCCACTTCGGCGACGTCCACAGCTACTGGGGCAGCCTCGATGTCCTCATCTTCACGCCGACCTGCTCGGCCGGGGTCTCATTCGAGCTCGAGCACTTTGACACGCTCTTCGGCTACTTCTGCGACGTGTCCTGCGACGTCGAGACCTGCCGCCAGATGCTCGCCCGCGTCCGCAACCTCCGCACGCGCGAGCACTACATCTGCATCTGCGCGACGGGCGCGACGCTCCCGACGACGACCGAGGCCATCGGCCGGCTCATTCGCGACAAGCGGGCTGGCCTCTACCGGGGCGTGGAGGACGTGGCCCTCCAGTTCGAGTACGGGGCCGATGGCGAGATCCGCTTCTACGAGTCGAACTACTACCACCTCTGGCTCGAGACGGTGCGCATCAACAATCTTTCGCGCAACGACTTCGCGCGGCGCTTCATCGACCAGGTTGCCGACACCGGCGCCCGCGTCGGGGCGCTCGACGCCAGCGAGCCCGAGGCCGGCGCCGCGCTCCTCCTGGCCCACCGCGAGACCCGCAACGCGCTGAGCACCGCCCGCTGCGAGGTCGTCGCGGCAGCGGCCGACCTGACACCCGACGAGGCCGCCAGCGTCCGAGACGCGCTCTGCTCGGGGGCGGGCCAGCAAGACGTCGCGCCCGAGCTGCGCCTTGCCTACGAGAAGTACCAGCTGCGCGAGGCCTACGCCTGGCACGGCCGCCCGCTCAACGCCGCCTTCGTCAGCGACTACCAGGGGTTCAGCGCCCGCCGCGTATACCGCAACCTCTGCCGCATCACCGAGGGGGCGACCGTCCTCGAGTCGTTGCAGCGCATGCGCCGGCAGGAGGCCGACCATTACGACTATGTGATGGAGTCGCGGATGGGGGCGTTCGGCCACGTGAATGAGAGCCGCGACCTCCTCCGCGACAAGACGACCTACGTATTCCAGGCCCACTTCATCGCGATCTGGTTCCTGCGCATCTGCGGCTTCGCCGGCATCACCGACAGGGGGCGCATCCACGAGGAGCTGCTCGAGGCGCGCCTCCGCAGCGCGATCCCCGCGCTCAAGCGCGCCGCGGACGGCGTCGCCTTCGAGTTCGAGATTCCCCGCCCAAACCTCGATCGCCTCAGCCGCGAGCCCGACCGCGCCCGTTTCCTTGCGAGCATGCTCCGCACCATCAACGCCGTCCTCCGCGCGATGTACGGCATCCAGGTCCGGCGCGTCGCAAAGAGCGCCGGCGGCAGCGCGTACTACCTCGGCCACAACGCGACCGGCAAGCTCTTCGTCTTCGCCCAGGAGGCCGAGCCCGACGATACCCCCGGTGGGCCCCGCCCCCACATCCCTTCGAACCTGGAGGAGCCGCCGGCCAACGAGCACGACCGCGTGAACCAATTCCTTGCAGCCGCCTACTACGCCGCGGCAGGCGACGACGACGCGGAAGACGCCGCCGCCGCGGAAGATGCCGCCGCCACGGAAGACGCCGCCGCCACGGAAGACGCCACCGCGGAAGATGCCGCCGCAGAAAATGTCACTGTCCGCGACTTGGACCTTGACGATTTCCTGTC
This sequence comes from Gammaproteobacteria bacterium, assembly GCA_009923475.1. GTDB lineage: Bacteria > Pseudomonadota > Gammaproteobacteria > Steroidobacterales > Steroidobacteraceae > UBA964. The sequence goes on from RFTM01000452.1 coordinate 1,630, forward strand.
CTGCGCCTTCGAAGAGTTCACTGCCCGCACTGGCGATGCAGAGAACAACTAAGGCCATCACAGGCCCTAGCTTTTTGCTAACCTCTTAGAAGGAAGCAGCGTGGGGGATAACTTAGTTGCAGAGCCCCATGAACGAGACCGTGCCGGAGGTCGGATCGATGAGCCGAAGCAGCATGCGGCCCAGCGT
>RFTM01000453.1 GCA_009923475.1 Gammaproteobacteria bacterium
GCGGCCTTGCACGTCAACAGCGCCGCGCCGCCGCTGCGCGGCCCCGGCCTCGAGTCCCTCGCGCGCCACCATGTCGAGGTGCAGGGCATCGTCGCGCGCTGGGCGCGCCGCTACGACGCGCGCGTGCTCGAGAACCTCGTGCACATGCCGGTCATCGCGCCCGCCGATTTCGACGACCGCCCGCGCCTGCAGGCCTGGGTGGACGCGCTCTCCGCGCGGCTCAACACCACGGCCGATGGCGCCGCCCGCTACACGCTGACGCTGCAGCCGGCTGCGGCGCCGGCGGGCGAGGGTGCGCCCGCCGCCCCCGCCGCGCGCATCCACATCGCGCGCACCGAGCACGGCAGCCACTACGAGCGCCTGCTGCCGCGCGATTTCTTCGCCTCCGCCGAGTACGGCCGCATCGCCGAGCTCGCGCGCACGCTCTCGGGCCTGATCGGCGAGGGCGCGTTCGTGCAGCGCGGCGAGTCGCGCCACGAGGTGTCGACCTTCCGCGAGGCCATCGACTGGCTGTTCGAGCACGCCAAGCGCGGCCAGACCATCCAGCGCTACAAGGGCCTCGGCGAGATGAACCCCGCGCAGCTGTGGGAGACCACGCTCAACCCCGAGGTGCGCCGCCTGATGCAGGTGCGCATCGAGGACGCCATGGCCGCCGACGAGGTGTTCACCACCTTGATGGGCGACGAGGTCGAGCCGCGCCGCGAGTTCATCGAGAAGAACGCGCTGTCGGTCGCTAACCTGGACGTTTGACCGCGGGCGCGGCCCCGGCACCGCGCGCCACCGCCTCCCACCCCAGCCGTTTGCGCTCCGCGTCGACCTTGGCCCGTGAGCGCTGCAGCAGCGCTTCGCGGCCGGCGAGGCCGGCAACACCTGCCAGCAGCACCGCGGCGGCGTACGCGATGGGCACGGCGGTCAAGCGCATGACGACGGGCTGTCGGTGGCTGACCTCGGCCCCCGAGCTCAGCCCGACCGTCGCTGGCTGAGCGCGAGCTGGCGCGCGAAGGCGAGGTCGTCGGTGGTGACCCGCAGGCGACGAGCGATCGAGCGGGCGACGGCGCGGTAGAAGGCTGCGGCGACCACCGGCTGCCGCGCGAGCGCGTCGCGCAGTTGCCCCGCATCCACCTTGATGATCTCGCAGCGCTCCGCGGCCGTCACCGTCGCGCTGCGCGGCGAATCGTCGACGAGTCCGAGCTCGCCGAAGTGGCTGCCAGACCCGAGCATCACGACATCCGCGTCGCTGCCGCTCTTGGTGACATGCACGCTGCCCGACCGGATGAGGTAGAGGCCGTCGGCCGGCTGACCCTCCCGGCAGACATCCTGCCCGGCGTCGAGCACCAAGCCGCTCGCAGCGTGAGCCACCACCGCCAGTGTGTCGGCATCGAGGTCCTTGAAGAGGTAGATCTGTTGCAAGGCTTGGGCTGGCAGTGTCATCGACGAGCTCCCTCGCTTGGGTACGACAGGACCGGAACGGCCGCTAGTATACCTAGCCGGCCGTGTGCTAGCCGTCGGCGGCGGACAGCGTGAACGCGCCCACCTCGACCGCCGTGGCGCCGAACTGCTCCACTTGCTTGGACTTGAGCGTCGCGCCGCGGATGCCCATGCCGAACGCGCCTTGCCAGAACGCGGCGATGGCCTTGGCGGCCTTCCACGGCTTGAAGCTGTAGCCCAGGGTGTACATGTCGGAATCCGAGCGGATGCCCGGATAGCGGAACAGGTCCCAGGTGCCGCCAATGGCGTCGCGGCCCTCGAGCAGGACGAAGGTCCGGTCGGGACAGGTGGTCTTGAGGTGACGGGCCGCCCCGATCCCCGAAAGGCC
>RFTM01000454.1 GCA_009923475.1 Gammaproteobacteria bacterium
CGACTCATGGCTATGAGCGTGGGCAACAGCGCCGATGACGGCGCGATGTGCGACATCAACACGACGCCGCTCATCGACGTCATGCTGGTGCTCCTGATCATGTTCATCATCACCATCCCGGTGATGACTCACGCGGTCAAGCTCGACATGCCGCGTCCGACCAACGCGCCGCCGCCGCCGGTCCTGCCGGAGGTGATCACCATCGAGATCGACTTCGACGGTACGGTGCTCTGGAACGGCACGGCGGTCCCGAGCCTCGACGCGCTCGAGAAGTACTTCCGGGTCGAGTCCCAGAAGGACCCGCAACCCGAGCTGCACATGCGTCCGGACAAGCGCGCCAAGTACGACGTGGTGGCCAAGGTGCTGGCGTCGGCGCAGCGCAACCGCATGAAGAAGATCGGCTTCGTCAACGTGGCGGAGTTCGCTGACTGACGCGGCTCGGCCGGCGAGGCCAGTCGCGGACGCAATCCTCGCCGCATCCCCCACGGATGCGGCGAATTTTTTTATGCGGCCCGGATGGCCGCGTGCGAGGAGAGACATGACGATTCGAGCCATCGGTTGGGCGGTCGCGCTGGCGGCCCTTTTTGCGGCTGCTCCTGCGGCCCATGCGCAGACGGTCAGCAAGGGCGTCGCCAAGACCTTGGCGGCCGCTCAGACCGCGAGCAAGTCGCGCCGTTGGGGCGAGTGCCTCGCCAAGCTGCGTGACGCGGAAGGGTCGGGCGGTCTCAGCGCCTACGACTCCTTCGTGATCAACGAGCTGCGCGGGTATTGCGCGCTCTCCTCGGGCGACAGCGGCACGGCGATCCGCGCCTACGAGACCAACCTCGGCTCGCAATACGCCAGCAACAAGGGCGCACGCACCAAGGCGCTCATGCAGCTGCACTACAACTCGCGCAACTACCCGAAGGCGATCGAGTACGGGCGGCAGGCGCAGAAGGGCGGTTTCGCGGACGGCGACGTCAACACGCTGCTCGCGCAGTCCTTCTACCAGCAGGGCGACTTCAAGCAGACCCGCGCGTTCACGGCCGACCTCATCTCCCAGGCCGAGCGTCGCGGGCAGCCGCCCAAGCAGAACTACCTGCAGCTCAACCTCAACGCCTGCATCAAGCTCAAGGACACGGCCTGCGAGACCGCAGGCTTCGAGAAGCTGGTCACCTACTACCCGAACCCCGAGGGCTGGGCGAGCCTGATGCAGTCCATGCTCAAGGGCGGTCCGGACGTGACCCTGCTCAATTCCTTCCGCCTCGCCACCGAGGTCGGTGCGATGCGCCGCGGCGAGGACTACACCGAGATGGCCCAGCTCGCGCTCGAGCGCGGCCTTCCCGGCGAGGCGCAGTCGGTCATGGAGACCGCCTTCGCCCGCAAGGTCTTCACCGACCAGCGCGACATCGACCGCAACATGCGCCTGCTGAACTCCGCCAAGTCCAAGGTGCCCGCCGACAAGGCCGGGCTTGCTGCCGCGGACCGCGCGGCGGCGGCCGCCGCCTCGGCGGATGACGACCTGCGCGTGGCGCAGTCCTTCATGAGCTATGGGCAGAATGCCCAAGCCGTCGCCGCGGCCCAGCGGGCCGTCAAGAAAGGCAACGGCAAGACCCCCGGCGAGGCCAACCTGGTCCTCGGGCTCGCGCAGTTCAAGTCGGGCGACAAGGCAGGTGCCGTGAAGTCGTTCAAGGCCGTCAAGGGCGACCCCAGCCTCGAGCGCGTGGCCAAGCTTTGGTCGCTCCGCGCACAGTGACCTGACTTCAGCGTTCCACGGAGACAGACCTCATGACACTGCGTCCCTCCTCACTGTCGCTGCCGGCCGCCGCGC
>RFTM01000455.1 GCA_009923475.1 Gammaproteobacteria bacterium
CTCGGCGTAAACCTACCCTGCAAAGCCGCACGACTCTTGGCACCGAGCACCAGATACTGCGAAGCACGCGGCCCCGCCGAGCGCCCCGAGCCCGACGACCCGCGCGCCACCGCGCCGCGCCTCATCGACCGCGTGACGCTGCGGCCGCTGGGACAGGGGCGGTATGGGGTGGGGTGATTGTTATACGGCTGTATAACTTTCATGCCGCCGGCTTGTGCCTGCGCAGCCAATCCCGAAGCGCGGCGTCGACCCGAGACTTGCCATGACTACACTGCCCCTCCGCGGCTACGCCGGCGCCCCCGGTGCGCAGCTCCACTACCGCACGCTGGGTGAAGGCCCGCCGGTGATCCTGTTCCACTCGAGCCCGCTGTCCTCGGCCTTCATGCTGGGCCAGCTGCAGGCGCTCGCCGAGGCGGGTCACCGCGCGATCGCGCTGGACACGCCGGGCTACGGGCAGTCCGACCCGCTGCCCGCGCCGCCGCAGTCGCTCACCGACTACGCGCGCGCCTTCCTCGCCGGCATCGATGCGATGGGCATCGACCGCTTCGGTCTCTATGGCACGGCCACCGGCGCGCAGCTCGCGCTCGCGCTGGCGCGCTTCGCGCCGCACCGCCTCACGCGGTTGGTGCTCGACAACTGCGCGCTCTTCACCGAGGACCAGGTGGCGGACTGGGAGCCGCGCTATTTCCCCGACTCGATCGTGCGCCGCGAAATGCAGGCGCTGGTCGCCGAAGGCTTGCCGTCCTGCGTGCGGGTGGTCACCGCGGGCGCGAGCCCGGCCGAGCGCTTTGCGGCCATGGTCAAGGGGTTCGCCGAAGGTTGAGGCCGCCTGCGCGCGGCGCGCGCTATCTTTGACCGCGGTCTTGCTGCATGTCGTCGGTCGATGCCCCACGCCCGCCACCGAGCGACTGCTGGGCCACCCAGCCGCCCCAGGGGCATGGTGGGAGGAACGGGGTCAAAATCTGAGCCTGCCGGGGCGCAGGATGGAAGCATGAAAAAGACCAAAGGGACGCCGGCGGTCACCCTGGCCAGTCCGGACGACGTGTTCGACGGCGCGACCGTCCGTCGGGAGTTCGAGTCGGAGGTCGAAGCGGTGATCGACGACACCGCGATCTCTAGGCGGCGCTTCGTCGTCGGCTCGATGCTGCGCTCCGGCGAGGGCGCCGAGTGGACCCTGCCCCGCGGCAAGGCGTTCCGCACTCCCTCGTCCTGGGGTCGGTCGGGCTCGTTCTGGGTCAGGGAAGAAGAGGCCCGCGCCGACATCCTCAAGGCGCTGGGCGTCGACCTCTCGCGCAGCGAGACCTACCGCAAGCATCTGTGACGGCCGTGATCGCCGACGAGATCCACCATCTCGACCACTTCCAGCTCGCCGCACAAGTGAAAACGGGGCTTACCGCTGCAGCCGGGCATCACACACTCTGCGACAATCGCCCCCATGGACCAATCCCTCGGCCTCGTCTCGCTCGTCGTCCGTGACTATGAGGAAGCGCTTGCGTTCTTCGTCGGCAAGCTCGGCTTCGAGCTCGCGGAGGACCGCCTGATCCCGGAAGAGGGCAAGCGCTGGGTGGTGGTGCGGCCGCCGGGCAGCGGCGCCGGCGCGCAGCTGCTGTTGGCGCGGGCCTCGACGCCGGAGCAGCAGGCGCGCATCGGCTCGCAGACCGGCGGACGGGTGGGGTTCTTCCTCTACACCGACGACTTCTGGCGTGACCACGCGCGGTACACGGCCCAGGGCGTCGAGTTCGTGCGCGGTCCGACCGAGCAGCCCTACGGCACGGTGGCGGTGTTCAAGGACCTGTACGG
>RFTM01000456.1 GCA_009923475.1 Gammaproteobacteria bacterium
ACGAACGCTGGCGCCGCCGCGTGGTCGGCGTGGCGGCCGTGCGTGCCGAAGGCCGCAGCATGCCGCTGTTGGGCGAGGCCTATTACCTGGAGAAGGCGCTGGCGCCCTATAGCGAGGTGCGCATCGGCCCGATCGACGCGCTGCTGGCCCAACCGCCGTCCATGCTGATCATGCCCGACTCGGGCGCCGTGCCCGAGGAGGCCGCCAAGGCCGTGCGCGCCGAAGGCCAACGCGGCAAGTCGGCGCGCAACCGCCGCAAGAAGGCCGCCCGCGCCGCGAAGGCGGCGGCGCGGACCGCGCAGGCCCCTACGGGCGACGAGCCCGCTGACACAGAGCTCGCCGACGAGCTCGCTGACGCAGAGCCCGCCGCTGACGAGCTCGCCGACGAGCTCGCTGACGCAGAGCCCGCTGACGCAGAGCCCGCTGACGACGAGCCCGCTGACGACGAGCCCGCCGCTGATGAGCCCGCTGACGACGAGTCTGCTGATGGGCTCGCCGATGAGTTCGACCAGGTGACGGTTCTGGCCGAAGACTCCGGCGTAGATCTCGGCGATGAGTGAGCGGCGAGAAGCCTTATTTTGGCCTGTGCCGGATGCCCGGTTCGCGCAGACTTGCTGCTTTGGCGCGCTCGTCGCTGGTGCGCAGAACTTGCTGCGGCTGTATAGGAGGACTTTCGCGCGCGTGGCCCACCACGCTGAAGACTGTCGCCCGGCCGGATGAGAAAATACGGACCTTCTGAGAAAAGGGGCTGCGCCCTCGGGGAGGAACAAGGAATGCTGTTCCTGGCTTTAACCTTCGTGCTCGTCATAATCGTCGTGATGCTATGCCCTGACGCTAAGACTGCGATCATGATTGTCGGGCTGCTATTCGGGTTCGTCTTCGCTTACGATGTTATGGTGGACGGCCACGCCCTCGCGCCGAGGGCCCATCGAGGCGAGCGCCATAACGACTCGTACGGCGAGTTCTGTTGCACTGTCGCGCCAGCGACGAAGCGGCCGGTCAGAACGGCAAGCCACCGCGGATACCCCGGCGCGATCGACTCCGAGGGCGATTACGATATGGCGCAGTCGCTGAACGAGGGCCCGCTGAACGAGGGATACCGCGACCGCGCCGTGGGCGATAACGTCTTCGCGCCGGAGGGGAACCCCTTTAACATTAACCGCGTTGGCGCCCCCCACGCGGCCAGCGCCTGCTTTGACGACGAGGCCAACGACGACGAGCTCGACGGCGACGAGCGCATAAACTACCAGGCGCGCTCGCGCAACGACCCGACGCGCGTGATCGCGGGGACGATGAACCGCCGCTGCGACCTTGACAAGTATCTCCGCGAGGAGGTCGAGGAGGAAGACGACCGCGAATGGTGGGGGCGCCACGAGGGCTAGGCGCTGCGGCCGGCAACAAAAATGCCACGGGCTGTTATTTTGGGCACGGGGCGCGCCTACGGCGTCCAGTAGTACGGGTGGGGGCAGTGGATCTGCGAGTCGCCGTAGAGGCCGAGGTCGCTGATCTGGTCACCGACGTTGATGACGATGCGGTGCGTACGGTCGATGACGGCGCGCCGCCCCTCCTTCCAGGGCCGGATCGACGCCCCTGGCAGCGGGCGCTCGGCGTCGGGGCACATTATGAGGGCGCCGTCCCGGCGGGTGATCAATTCGATGGGGATGATGCGGTCGGGGCCGCCGGCGAGGCCAACGTGGATGAAGTTCTCGACGGTCTCGTCGCGGATCGACTCGAGGCGGCCGGTGATCAGGAAGAGCTCGATGCCGAGGTCGCGGATCTCGGCGAGGAGATCCCGCGCCC
>RFTM01000457.1 GCA_009923475.1 Gammaproteobacteria bacterium
CGCCGCCTGGGCCTGGGCGCTGAACGCGCCCTTCCCGTGGATGAAGCAGGTCGCCTCGCACCTCGGCGGCACCCGCAACCCCATGGTCATCAGCTGGCCGGCGCGCATCAAGGACCGCGGCGGCTTGCGCAGCCAGTTCGGCTTCGTCTCGGATGTCGCGCCGACGATCCTCGAAGCGGCGGGCATCACGCCGCCGGCGACGGTGAACGGCGTGGCGCAGCAGCCGATCGACGGCCTGAGCCTCGTCTCCACCTTCGATGACGCGAAGGCGCCCTCGCCGCGGCGCACGCAGTACTTCAACGTCTACGGCAACCGCGCCATCTACCACGACGGCTGGATGGCTTCGGCCTTCCGCGGCCGCGCGCCCTGGAACGTGCGCCAACCCGTCACCACCTCCACGCTGCAGGACAAGTGGGAGCTCTATCACCTCGACGGGGACTACTCGCAGTCACGCGATGTCGCCGCCGAGAACCCGGCCAAGCTCGCCGAGCTGCAGGCGCTGTTCTGGCACGAAGCCGGACGCAACCAGGTGCTGCCGCTCATCGACAACGCGCAGACCGCCGGCCTGCCCATGCTGCACGGCGGCCGGCCGCGCCACGTGTTCTACCAGGGCTCGCGCGGCATCCCCGAAGTGCAGGCGCCGCCCACCGCGCAACGCTCGCACACCGTCAGCGCCAGGGTCGACCTCTCCGCCCGCCAGAAAGGCGGCGTGGTGGCGGCCTTCGGCGGCATCGCGGGCGGATGGGTGCTGTACACCGACGAACGCAGGCGCCCGGTCTACGTCTACAACTACGCCGATGCCGAGTCGTACCGGCTGGTCGGCGACCGCGCCCTGCCTGCGGGTGCGTCGACGGTCGCCGTCGCGCTCGACTACGACAAGCCGATGACCGGCGGCGCGGCCTCGGTAGTGATGAGCATCGACGGCCGGCCGGCCGGCAAGCTGCGCCTGCCGCGGACCGTGCCGTTCCTGTTCTCCATCCACGAGACGCTGGACATCGGCACCGACCTCGGCGGACCGGTCGCGCCCGGCTACGCGCCGGACAGCGAGTTCGACGGCCGCATCAAGGACGTGACGATCGACATCCGCTAGCCATAGAAGCGCTTGCCGTCACGCGCCATCTGCCGCAGCAAACGCGGCGGCTTGAAGCGCTCGCCATGCTTCTTGGCGAGCGCGTTGCACTCTCGCAGCACTCGCTCCGCGCCGAGATGGTCGATGTACGAGAACGGCCCGCCGGTGTAGGCCGGGAAGCCGACGCCGAACACGGCGCCGACATCGCCGTCGGCCGGATCCTCGAGCACGCCCTCCTGCATGCACTTGAGCGCCTCGATGAGCTGGATGTACAGCATGCGGCGACGCACGTCGCCCGGATCGGGCTGCGCGGCGCGCGGCGCCCAGATGCCGGCGAGCCCCGGCCATAGCTGCTTCCTGCCGCCGGCAGGATAGTCGTAGAAACCGCCGCCGCTCTTGCGGCCGTGGCGTCCCAGCCCCGCCGACAACCGCTCGACGATCGGATAGGAGGTGCCGGGCTGCCAAGCATCACCGAGGTCGGCCTTGGTCTGGCGCGTGACGCTCACCGCGAGGTCGAGACCGACCTCGTCCTGCACCGCGAGCGGTCCCACCGGCATGCCGAGCATGCGCGCCACGTTCTCGATGAGCGCGGGCGCGATGCCCTCGCCCACCATGGCGATGCCCTCGTTGACGTAGCTGCCGAAGAAGCGGCTGCGCAAGACGCCGATCGTCGTCAACGACTCCCGCGGCTTCTTCACCAGCCGCTTCTTCGGCAGCTACGTCAACGAG
>RFTM01000458.1 GCA_009923475.1 Gammaproteobacteria bacterium
CTCGGGCTCGCCATCGCGGCGGCCGTGGCGCGCCTGCATCGCGGCAAGCTGCTGCTCGAGGGCGCGGAGCCGGGCCTGCGGGTGCGGTTGCAGCTCAACCCGGGCTGACGGCGGGTCCGTCCCCGGCCGTCGGGCGGTCGCCCGCAGGCCACCACAGGCGCACTTCAAGACCGCTCGGCGCGGCGCCCGGGGCCGCACCCGGCAGGTTGCGCGCCTCGATGCTTCCGCCGTGCGCGGCCATCGCGCGCGCCGCGATGGCGAGCCCGAGGCCGGTCCCGTCCGGGATCCCTTGGCCCGCCACGCGATGGAAGGGCTCGAAGATCCGCTGCAGCTCGTCCTGCGGGACGCCGGGCCCGGCATCGCGCACCCGCAGCGCGTGACCGCCGTCCTCCGCGGTGAGCTGCAGGGTGACGGCGCTGCCGGCTGCGGTATGGCGCAGCGCGTTGCGCACCACGTTCTCGATGGCCGATGAGACCCAATGCGCATCGCCGGTGATGCGGTGCTCCGCGCCGCCGTCCGGCGGCGCGGCCCACTCGGCGCGCTTGCCCTGCGGCTCCGCCTCGAAGCGGGCGTCGGTCAGGGACCGATCGACGAGCGCCTGCAGGTCGAGCCGTTCGCGGGCGGGGGGCGGCGCGCCGGGCGCGAGCCGTGACAGGTCGAGCAGGTCGCTGACCAGACCGTCGAGCCGGCCGATCTCGGCGTCGATGCGTGCGAGCTGCGTGGCGGGGTCCGCGCCCTGCGCCGCGAGCCCGGTGGCGAGGCGCATCCGCGCCAGCGGCGAGCGGATCTCGTGCGACACGTCGCGCAGCAGCTGCTCGCGCGAGCGCAGCAGCGCGCCGATGCGCGCGGCCATCGAATCGAAGGCGCCGGCGAGCCGGCCGAGCTCGTCGCGGCGCGAAGCGGTGCGGGCGGGCACGCGGGCCTCGAGCCGCCCGGCGGCCAGCGATTCGGTGGCGCCCTGCAGGTCGAGCACCGGACGCGTGATCGAGCGCGCGAGCCAGAAGCTCGCGAGCGCGGTGACGCCGAGCGCCATCAGCAACAGCGACACCGGCAGCCCGGGCAGGTCGAAAGGTCCGAGCCGGCGTGGGCGCGTCGGCAGCGGCAACAACCGGAACCTTTGGCCGTCATCGGTGGCGAGCACGGGCATGCGCTGCTGGACGCGCTCCATCACCTCCGGGAAGCCTTCGAGCGGTTCGGTACGGGCGCCCTCGAGCAGGGCCTGCAGCGCGGGCGGCAGCGGTCGGCCGAGCAGTTCCTCGCCCCATTCGTCGACCACGAGGAAGCGCGGCTTGCGGTCGCCGGGCATCGCGTCCTGCTTGCGGGCCCAGGCGATGAGGCCCTCGCGACCGCCGTCGGCGAGGGCGATCGCCGCCGCTTGCACCGCGTCGCGCGCCGCCGCCGCGGCCTGTGCGTGTTGCACATCGATGCGCCAGGAGGCGAGGGCGATGGCGCCGACCGCGACCAGCGTCAGCGTCGCGAAGATCGCCGAGAAGATCCGCAGCGCGAGACGGCCGCGGATCATGCGCCGGGGCCTTCGACCAGTTCGTAGCCCGACCCGCGGACGGCCCGGATCTGCACGCCGCCGCCTGCCCGCTCGAGCTTGCGGCGCAGGTTGCTGACGTGCGTGTCGATCGCGCGGTCGTAGGCGGTCAACCGGCGGCCGAGCGCCTGCTGGGTGAGCGCACCGCGCTCGACGGGCGCGTCGGAGGATTGCGCGAGGCAGGCGAGCACGCGCCATTCGGCGCCGGTCAGCTCGAGGGGCTGGTCTTTGAGCGTCGCACGGCGGCGGCGCAGG
>RFTM01000459.1 GCA_009923475.1 Gammaproteobacteria bacterium
GGCGTGATCGTGCTCACGAACCAGATGGAGGTCGCTGCGCTGTCCGCGATCGCGCTGCCGATCCTCGACGCCTATGCCGGGGCGCCCAAGCGGGACTGGCTCGCCATCGTCCAGGAACAGCAGCGGGCCCGCCTCGCCGCCCTGACCGCGGCATCCGAGAGGCGCGCGCCGCCGCGCTCGGCACAGGCGGTCGATCCGGCGACCTTCGGCGCTTTCGTAGGCCGCTATGTCGATGCTTGGCGCGGCGAGGCGACCGTCCTGCGCGAGGGCGAGGGCCTCGTGCTCAAGATCTCGCGCACGGACGGACTGACGGGGCCGCTGGAGCCCGTCCAACCGGGGCTCTTCATCGCGCGCTGGACCGACCGGACGATGGAGGCCGATGCCTATGTGCGCTTCGAGGAGGACTTCTCGGGCAAGGTCACCGGCTTCCGCATGCAAGCGGTCTCGGACCTGACCGACTTCAGCTACGACTTCGAGGACCTGGACTTCAGGCGGGCGCCCTGAGCAGCCGGCGCGGCCGGTACGGCATGCGCGCCGTGGTGCACGACTCCTTCCGCCGTCCTCAGCACCATGTCGGGCGTGGAGCACACGCACATGATCTCGAGCGGCTCGTCGCCGATCGACACATAGGCATGGCCCATCGTGCTGTCGAAGTAGACGGAGCCGCCTTTCTCGACGACGAGCGGCTCGTAGAACTCGGTGTGCAACTGCAGGCGCCCCCGCAGGACAAGCGTGAACTCCTCGCCTTCGTGGGTCCAAAGGCCGTTCGCCTCATCGAGCGAGCGCGCCGCGATGCGGCCGAGCATCGGGGTCATCTTCTTGCCCGCGAGGTCGGTGCAGACATAGTCGTATTCGAGCTTGCCGACCTGGACGCGATGCCCGGCGCCCGGGGGCGTGTGGGTGCGCCGTCCCGACGGGCGCGGTACCTCCGCGCCGCGGTCGTGCGAGAACAGCTCCGCAAGGTCGATCCGCAGCCCGCGGCACAGTTGCAGCAGCTTGGAGTAGGTCAGCGAGAGTTGGTCGTTCTCGACCCGCGAGAGCGTCGATTTGGCGATGCCGGTCGCCACCGAGATGTCCGCGATCGAGAGGCGGCGCTCGAACCGCAGGCGGCGGAGGCAGGCGCCGAGGTTCGGGGACCCTGCGGCGGCTGCGGGCGCGGGCGCGGCGCGTTTCGTGGCGCGCGCGCGACGGGAGGCTTTCTTGGGCATGCCCCGAAAGGGTACTCCAGAGCCGGCGGAATTGGGAATCCAAGCCTCGATGCGCTTCGGCGTTGACAGTTCCGGATACGCAACGATAGCATGCAAAAAACAACGATGCGCCGTACAGGCCAAAGCGTTTCGGGTCGGGGGGTCGCCCCCTTGTCTGCGCGACGCCCAAGGCGGTCGGTGCGACCGTCAACCGCTGCAACAGAAAGCGTCCATACACGCCAAGGGAGCCAACACAGATGTCCCATCGCAGTCTCACCATCGCGACCGCCGTCGCGCTCGTCTTGGGCGCCGCAGGCGGCGCCCGCGCCGCCGACAAGGCGGCGGGCCCGTCGACCGCCCTCGACGAGGTCGTCGTCACGGCCACCAAGCGCCAGGAGAAGCTCAAGGAAGTCCCGATGGCCATCAGCGCCGTCACGGGCGAGGACCTGATCCGCCGCAACGAGACGAACATCCTCGATTGGGCCGCGCAGGTGCCGGGCCTCTCGCTCGAGGTCGCGAACCCCGGACTGCTCCGCATCGTGATCCGCGGCGCGAACTTCGGCAGCGTGGGAGCGACCGTCGCGACGGTGGTCGACGACATCCC
>RFTM01000460.1 GCA_009923475.1 Gammaproteobacteria bacterium
CGACCTGCTCGAGGCGGTGGGCGCGCCCTGGCAGTGGTCCGACATGAGCTTCTCGTTGCGTTGCGAGCGCACCGGCCTCGAGTACAACGGCACTTCCGTCGACGCGCTGTTCGCGCAGCGTCGCAACATCCTGAACCTGCCCTTCCTGCGCATGATCACCGACATCCTGCGCTTCAACCGCCGCGCGCGCGCGCTGCTGGCGGGCGATGACGACCGCATCACGCTCGGCGAGTACCGTGCTGCGCGACGCGACCGGCGTGCGCATCGCAAGCGAGGGTCCGCAGGGTCTCGCCGAGGAACGCTTCGACGCGGCGTTCTTCGCCTGCCACTCCGACCAGGCGCTCGCCGTGCTCGCCGACGCCGACCCGGCCGAGCGCGAGGTGCTCGGCGCCTTCCCCTACCAGGCCAACGATGCCCTGCTGCACCTCGACCGGCGGATGCTGCCGCGCGCGCCGCGCGCCCGCGCGGCCTGGAACTACCACCTGCTCGACCCGGATACCGAGCGCGTGGCGCTCACCTACGACATGAGCCTGCTGCAGTCGCTCGACGGCCCCGAGCGCTTCCTGGTCACGCTCAACCGCGGCGCCGACATCGACCCGGCCCTGGTGCTCGGCCGTTACACCTACCATCACCCCGTGTACACGCCTGCGGCGGTCGCCGCGCAGCGCCGCCGCGGCGAGATCAGCGGCAAGCGGCACACGTACTACTGCGGCGCCTATTGGCGCTACGGGTTCCATGAGGACGGCGTGGTGAGCGGTCTTTGGGCGCTGCAGGACTTCGCGGCGGCGACCGGCGGCGCGCCGCCGCCCGCGCCCAAGCTCGAGCCCACGCGGCGCAGCCTCAAGGGACAGGCGTGACGGCCGCGCGCCACAGCTGCCTCTACGTCGGCCACATCCGCCACCGGCGCTTCGGGCCGCGGCGCAACGCCTTCCGCTACCGGCTGTTCATGGCCTGCATCGACCTCGCCGAGCTGCCGGGAGTGTTCGATGGCCGCTGGTTCTGGTCGGCCCGCAGGCCCGCGCTCGCCTGGTTCCGGCGCGCCGATTACCTCGGCGACCCCGCCGTGCCGCTGGCCACCGCGGTGCGCGACCTCGTCGAGCAGCGGCTTGGCCACCGTCCGGACGGTCCCATCCGGTTGCTGACGCACCTGCGCTATTTCGGCTACAACTTCAACCCGGTCAGTTTCTACTATGTCTACGACCGGACGGGAGAGAGGCTGGAGACCGTGGTCGCCGAGATCACCAACACGCCCTGGGACGAACGCCACGCCTACGTGCTGCCGGTGCGCGACGCCGAGCGCGAGGGCGCGCAAGTGCTGCGCTGGCGGTTCGACAAGGCGTTCCATGTGTCGCCCTTCCTGCCGATGGACATGCGCTACGACTGGCGCTTCACGGCGCCGGACGCCGCGTTGGGCGTGCACATGGAGAACTGGCGCGAGGGCGCCTCGCAGTTCGACGCCACGCTGACGCTGCGCCGCGAGCCGCTCACCGGCGCGGCGCTCGCGCGCGCGCTCGTCGCCGTCCCCTTCGTCACCCTGAAGGTCAGCGCGCTCATCTACTGGCAGGCGCTGGTGCTGCTGCTGAAGCGCGTGCCCTTCTTCACCCATCCCAAGAAGCTCGCCGACGGGGCCCGCTGACCATGGCCGCGCCCAGCATCATCCCGCGCGACGACCGCCGCGGCGGCTCCGCCGGCCCGCTCGCGACGCTCGGCCGCAGGCTGCTGCTCGGGCAGCTCGCGGGCCTGCGCGACGGCGAGCTCACGCTGGTGGAACCCGACGGCGCACGGCAT
>RFTM01000047.1 GCA_009923475.1 Gammaproteobacteria bacterium
CGCCTTCTTCTCCTCGTCCTGGGAGATCATCTTCTCCTTGAGCGCCTCCTTGACGTCCTGCAGCACGTCGCGGCGCACGTTGCGCACCGCCACCCGCGCGCCCTCGGCGTCGCCGCGCACCACCTTGGTGATGTCGCGACGGCGCTCCTCGGTGAGCGGCGGCAGCGGGATGCGGATCACCGTGCCCGCGGTGTTCGGCGTCAGACCGAGGTCGGACTTGTAGACGGCCTTCTCGACCGCCTGCACGGCGGCCTTGTCCCAGGGGGTGACGACCAGCGTGCGCGCGTCCTCGATGCCGATGTTGGCGAGCTGCTGCAGCGGCGTCTCGGTGCCGTAGTAGTCGACCTTGAGGTTCTCGATCAGGCTCGGATGCGCGCGGCCGGTGCGCAGCTTCTTGAGGTCGGCCTGGAACTGCTGCACGCACTTCGCCATGCGCGCGGTGGCGTCTTTCTTGAAGTCGTCGATCATGGTCTCAGCCCTGCGTGACGATGGTGCCGACGTCCTCGCCGCGCACGATGCGCAGCAGGTCGCCGGCGTTGAACAAGTTGAACACCTGCAGCGGCAGGCGGTTGTCGCGGCACATGACGATGGCGGTGGCGTCCATCACCTCGAGCCGCTCGTCGAGCACGCGGTCGTAGGTGAGCCGCGGGTAGCGCACCGCGGCCGGGTCCTTCTTCGGGTCGGCCGAGTAGATGCCGTTGACCTTGGTGCCCTTGACCAGCAGGTCGGCGCCGATCTCGATGGCGCGCAGCGAGGCGGCCGTGTCGGTGGTGAAGAACGGGTTGCCCGTGCCGGCGGCGAACAGCACCACGCGCCCCTTCTCGAGGTGGCGGATCGCGCGGCGGCGGATGTAGTCCTCGCAGACCTCGTTGATGCGGATCGCCGACATGACGCGGGCATGCGCGCCCAGCGATTCGAGGGCGTCCTGCATCGCGAGGCTGTTCATGACGGTGGCGAGCATGCCCATGTGGTCGCCCGTCACGCGGTCCATGCCGGCGCGCGCGAGGCCGGCGCCGCGGAAGATGTTCCCGCCGCCGATGACCACCGCGACCTGCACGCCGAGCGCCTGCAGCTCCTGGATCTCGAGGGCGATGCGGCGCAGCATCGCGGGGTCGATGCCGTAGTCGCCCTCGCCCATCAGCGCCTCGCCCGACAGCTTCACCAGGATGCGCCGGTAGCGCCGCTCGCCGTTCGCCATCATCCGTCTCCTTTCGAAGAAAACCCCGCCGGAGCGGGGTTGACTCGGGTCCGGTGCCGGTTCAGCGGCCGGAGCCGCTGCTGGCCTTGACCTGTGCCATGACCTCGCCGACGAAATCGTCCTGCTTCTTCTCGATGCCGGCGCCGACCTCGAAGCGCTGGAAGGCCTTGACCTCGGCCTTGGCCGCCTTCAGCAGCTTCTCGATGGTCTGGTCCGGGTCCTTGACGAAGGGCTGGCCGAGCAGCACGCGCTCGTTCAGCGTCTTGCGCACGCGGCCTTCCACCATCTTGGCGACGATGTCGGCGGGCTTGCCTTCGGCGAGCGCCTTCTCGGTCTCGATCTCGCGCTCCTTGGCGACCACGTCGGCCGGCACTTCCGCCACCGACAGGTAGGTGGGGTTGGTGGCGGCGACATGCATCGCGAGGTCGTGGGCGAGCGCGGCGTCACCGCCCTCGATGGCGACCAGCGCGCCGATGCGGGTGCCGTGGCGGTAGGCGCCCAGCTGGCCGGCCGAGGCCAGCGTGACGTGGCGTCGCACGCTGATGTTCTCGCCGATCTTGGCGACCAGGGCGCGGCGACGCTCGTCGACGGTCTCGCCGGACGCCAGCTTGAGCGCGGCCAGGGCCTCGCCCGAAGCGGGGTCCGAAGCCAGCGCGACCTTGGCGACCTCGGCGGAGAACGACTGGAAGTCGGCCTCGCGGGCCACGAAGTCGGTCTCGCAGTTGACCTCGACCATGGCGGCCGAGCGGCCATCGGCCGACTTCTCGAGCACGATCACGCCCTCGGCGGCGACGCGCGCGGCCTTCTTGTCGGCCTTGGCGAGCCCCTGCTTGCGCATGAGCTCGGCGGCGGCCTCGATGTCGCCGTTGGTCTCGACCAGGGCGCGCTTGCACTCCATCATGCCGGCGCCCGTGCGCTCGCGGAGCTGCTTGACGGTCTCAGCGGTGATGCTCATGGCTCAACCCCGGCGGCGCGGCGCAGCGGCGGCCGGACCGGTGCGGCGGCGGGGCGCCGAGGCGCTCGCGACCGGCGCGACTTCACCGTCGGCGGGGTCGGCGCCGGCATCGGCCTCATCGCCCTCGACGGCGACCGGATCGGCCGGAGCGGCCGAGGGCGCCGGACGGCGGCGGGCCGGCGCAGCGGCCGGACCGGCGGCGCGGCGGGCGCGCACCGGAGCCTCGCGCTTCGGGCGACCGGCGCCGCGCGCGGGCTTCTGCTTCGGGTTGCCCTGCTCGTCGAGCTCGACGAACTCGTCCTCGGTGACGGCCAGCGCCGGCGCGGCGCTGCGGCCCTCGAGCACCGAGTCGGCGATGCCGGCGGCGTAGAGCTGGATGGCGCGCATGGCGTCATCGTTGCCGGGCACCACGTAATCGATGCCGTCCGGCGAGCAGTTGGTGTCGACGATGGCGACCACGGGGATGCCGAGCTTGTTGGCCTCGTGGATGGCGATCTTCTCGTGGCCGACGTCGACCACGAACAGCGCGTCCGGCAGCGACTCCATGTCCTTGATGCCGCCCAAGCTGCGCTCGAGCTTGTCCATCTCGCGGCGCAGCATGGTGCCTTCCTTCTTGCCGCGCTTGTCGAGCGAACCGCTGGCCTTCATCTCGGTGAGGTCGGCCAGGCGCTTGATCGACTGGCGCACGGTCTTGAAGTTGGTGAGCATGCCGCCGAGCCAGCGCTGGTTCACGAACGGCATGCCGGCGCGCACCGCTTCCTTCTGGATGGGCTCGCGGGCGGAACGCTTGGTGCCGACGAACAGCACCGTGCCGCCGTCGGCGGCGACGCCGTGGATGAACTTGGCGGCCTCGGCGAAGAGCGGCTGCGTCTTCTCGAGGTTGATGATGTGGATCTTGTTGCGCTCGCCGAAGATGTACTCGGACATCTTGGGGTTCCAGAAGCGGGTCTGGTGTCCGAAGTGGACGCCCGCTTCCAGCATCTGTCGCATGGACACGCTGGCCATCGTCATATCTCCTTGTCGGGTTGGGCCTCCGCGCATCCTCGACTGCCATCCGTCCCCGAAGGTCCGGACACCCAGCAGCCGATGCATCGATGCGCGTGTGGGTTGGTTTGCCAAAAAAGGCCGCGCTTTATACCATGCACCTCCCGTAAAAACAACGCTTTACGGGACCCCTTCCCGACAGCCCTCCCCCCGATGCCCATCACCCTCAAGTCCCCGGAAGAACAGCAGAAGATGCGCGAGGCCGGCCGCCTGGCCGCCGAGGTGCTCGACATGATCGGCGAGCATGTGCGGCCCGGGGTCACCACCGACGAGCTCGACCGCATCTGCCACGACCACATCGTGCAGGTGCAGAAGGCGGTCCCCGCCAACCTCAACTACCGCGGCTTCCCCAAGACCATCTGCGCCTCGGTCAACCACGTGGTCTGCCACGGCATCCCGGGCGACAAGCGCCTCAAGCAGGGCGACATCGTCAACATCGACGTGACGGTGATCCGCGACGGCTTCCACGGCGACACCAGCCGCATGTATTTCGCGGGCGACCCGCTGCCGCACGCGAGGCGCCTCGTCGACAGCTGCTTCGAGGCGATGTGGCGCGGCATCCGCATGGTGCGGCCCGGCGCGCGCCTCGGCGACATCGGCCACGCCATCCAGGAATGGACCGAGTCGCAGGGCCACTCCGTGGTGCGCGAGTACTGCGGCCACGGCATCGGCCGCATCTACCACGAGGACCCGCAGGTGCTGCACTACGGCAAGCCGGGCACCGGCCTGGAACTGCGCGCCGGCATGACCTTCACCATCGAGCCTATGATCAACGCCGGCAAGCGCGACGTGAAACTGCTGCCCGACGGCTGGACCGTGGTCACCCGCGACCGGTCGCTGTCGGCGCAGTGGGAGCACACGGTGCTCGTCACCGACGACGGCTTCGAAGTGCTCACGCTGGGGGCCTCGTGAACGCGGCCGTCTGGCCGCTCCTCGAGCAGCTGCCGCAACGCCTCGCCGCCGCCAAGGGCGAGCCCGCCGCCTACGCCGCCGCGTTGCGCGAGGGGCAGGCCGAGCTCAACGCGCGCTTCGAGGCCGAGGAACCGGTCGAGGTCCTGGTGCGCGCGCGGGCGCGGCTGCTCGACGTCGCGCTCGGCGCGGCCTGGCGGGCGAAGCTCGCGGGCCACGACGCCGACTGGTCGCTGGTCGCGGTCGGCGGCTACGGCCGCGGCGAACTGCACCCCTGCTCCGACGTCGACATCCTGATCCTCGTCCCCGCGCCGCTCGATGAGGCCGGGCGCGCCGCGCTCGAGCCCTTCGTCGCCTTCCTCTGGGACATCGGCATCGAGATCGGCCACAGCGTGCGCACCGTCGAGGAATGCGTCGCCGCGGCCGCCGCGGACGTCAGCGTGATGACCACCCTGGTCGAGGCGCGCCGCGTCGCCGGCTGCGCCGCGCTCGCGGCCGCCATGACCGAGGCGCTCTCGCCGGCGCATCTCTGGCCGGTCAAGGAATTCTTCGAGGCCAAGGTGCGCGAACAGGCCGAGCGGCACGCCAAGGCCAACGACACCGCCTACAACCTCGAGCCGAACGTGAAGACGGGCCCCGGCGGCCTGCGCGACATACAGACCATCGCCTGGGTCGCCAAGCGCCACTTCGGCGCCGAGGACCTCGGCCAGCTCGCCACGCAGGGCTTCCTGACGCCGGGCGAGCTGCGGCGCCTCGAGGCCGCGCAGGGCTTCCTCTGGCGCGTGCGCTACGCGCTGCACGTGCTGACCGGACGGCGCGAGGACCGGCTGCTGTTCGACCACCAGGTCAAGCTCGCGCGCACCTTCGGCTACGAGGACGCCTCGTTCACGCTGGCGGTCGAGCAGCTCATGCAGCGCTACTACCGCACCGTCATGGACGTGGCCCTGCTCAACGAGCTGCTGCTGCAGCTGTTCCGCGAGGCGATCATCGAGGGCAGCGCCAGCGCCGCGGCGCCGCAGCCGCTCAACCCGCGCTTCCAGGTGGTCGACGGCTACCTCGAGGCGGTGCATGACGACCTGTTCGTCCGCCAGCCCTCGACCCTGCTCGAGGTGTTCGCGCTGCTGCAGCAGAACCCCGAGATCCGCGGCGTGCGCGCGGGCACCATCCGCGCCATCGTGCAGAACCTGTGGCTGATCGACGAGGAGTTCCGCCAGAACCCGCGCAACCACCGCCTGTTCCTCGAGATCCTGCGCGCGCCGGCCGGCGTCACCAACGAGCTGCGCCGCATGAACAACTACGGCGTGCTCGGCCGCTACATCCCCTCGTTCGGCCGCATCGTCGGCCGCATGCAGTACGACCTGTTCCACGCCTACACGGTCGACGCGCACACGCTGTTCGTGGTGAGCAACCTGCGGCGCCTCGCGCTGCCGCGCTTCGACCACGAGCTGCCCAAGCTCTCGCAGATCATGCAGGCGCTGCCGCGCCCCGAGGTCGCCTACCTCGCCGCGCTGTTCCATGACATCGCCAAGGGCCGCGGCGGCGACCATTCCGAGCTCGGCTCGGTTGACGCCGAGTCGTTCTGCCTCGAGCAGGGCCTGTCGCGCTACGACGCGCGCCTCGTCGCCTGGCTGGTCCGCAACCACCTGCAGCTCTCGCTCACCGCCCAGAAGCAGGACATCGCCGACCCGCAGGTCATCAACGATTTCGCGCGCTTCGTGGGCGACGAGACCCACCTCGACCATCTCTATGTGCTGACCGCGGCCGACGTGCGCGCCACCAACCCGCGGCTCTGGAACTCCTGGAAGGCTTCGCTCTTCAGCGAGTTCCACGACCGCGTCAAGGGCGCGCTGCGGCGCGGCCTCGAGAGCCCGGTCGACCAGGAGGAGCTCAAGCAGGGCAACCAGGGCGAGGCGCGCGCGCTGCTCGCCGATGCCGCCCTGCCGGAGGGCGCCGCGGACGCCGCGTGGGCGCACTTCACCGACGACTACTTCCTGCGCCACACGCCGCGCGAGATCGCCTGGCACACGCGCCTGCTCGCCGGGCGGCCCGCCGGCGCCGAGGCGCCGGTGGTGGCGGTGCAGGCCGAGAGCGAACGCGGCACCACCTCCATCACCACCCTCGCGCCGCACCGCAAGCACGGCTTCGCGCGCACCACGGCGGTGCTCGACCAGCTCGGGCTCAACATCGTGGACGCGCGCATCACGCCGACGCTCGACGGCGACAGCATCGACCTCTACCACGTCCTAGAGGAGGACGGCACGCCCATCGCCGATGCCGATCGGCACGAGGAGATCGAGTACGCGCTGCGGCGCGCGCTCGAGAGCCCGCGCGAGGCGCGCTTCGAGGTTTCGCGCCGGGCGCCGCGGCAGGCGCGCATGTTCGACACACGCACCCGCATCTCCGTGACCCGCGACGAGCGCAACCGCCGCTCCATCCTCGAGCTGATCGCCGCCGACCGCCCCGGGCTGCTGTGCGACGTCGGCAAGGTGCTCATGGAGGAACGGGTCGACCTCGTCGGCGCCAAGATCATGACCGTGGGGGAGCGCGCGGAGGACGTCTTCCACGTGCGCGACCTCGAGGGCCGGCCGCTCGACGAGGCGGCGGCGGGGCGCCTGGTGGCCCGGCTCACCGAGACGCTGGACGCGCGGCGCGCCGCATGAACGCGGACCTCGACAAGCTGCTGCCCTACCCCTTCGAACGCCTCGCGGCGCTGAAGGCGTCGGTGGCGCCGCCCGACGGTCTCGGGCACATCGCGCTCTCGATCGGCGAACCGAAGCATGCGCCGCCGGCGTTCGTGCTCGACGAACTGCGGCGCTCGATGGCGGGCTTCGGCAGCTACCCCACCACCGCCGGCTCGCCGGAGCTGCGCGCGGCCTGCGGCCGTTGGCTGGAGCGGCGTTTCGGCTTCGCGGCGGGCAGCATCGCCGAGCGGCAGGTGCTGCCGGTCAACGGCACGCGCGAGGCCTTGTTCGCGGTCGCGCAGGCCGTGGTCGACCGCGGCGCGGCGCGCGGCGGCGCGCCGCTCGTCGCCATGCCGAACCCGTTCTACCAGATCTACGAAGGCGCGGCGCTGCTCGCCGGCGCCGAGCCGCTCTTCATCGACACCCGCGCCGCGGACGGCTTCCTGCCCGACCTCGATGCGGTGCCGCCCGCGGCCTGGGACCGCTGCCAGCTGCTCTATCTCTGCAACCCCGGCAACCCGGCGGGCGCGGTGATGGACGTCGCGCTGCTGCGCCGCATCCTCGAGCTCGCCGAACGCCACGACTTCGTGGTCGCCGCCGACGAGTGCTACGCCGACATCTATCCCGACGAGTCGGCGCCGCCGCCGTCGCTGCTCAGCGCGGCGCTCGCGATGGGCGATGCCGCCTTCCGGCGCTGCCTCGTGTTCCACAGCCTCTCCAAGCGCTCGAGCCTGCCCGGCCTGCGCTCGGGCTTCGTCGCGGGCGATGCGCGGCTGCTCGAGCGTTTCCTGCTGTACCGCACCTACCACGGCTGCTCGATGCCGCTGCCCGTGCAGCTCGCCAGCATCGCCGCCTGGGGCGACGACGCGCACGCGCGGGCCAACCGCGCGCTCTACCGCGAGAAGTTCGCGCGCGTGGTGCCGGTCCTCGCACCGCACCTCGACGTGCAGGCGCCCGCCGGGGGCTTCTATCTCTGGCCGGACACCGGCCGCGACGACGAGGCCTTCGTGCGCGACCTCTACGCGCGCAAGAACGTCACCGTGGTGCCCGGTTCCTACCTCGCGCGCGACGCGGGCGCCGGCAACCCCGGCGCCGGCCGCGTGCGCATCTCGCTGGTGGCCGAGGTCGACGAGTGCGTCGAGGCCGCCCACCGCATCGCCGACTTCATGCAAGGACGCTGACATGACCGACCAGACCGCCCTCAAGTCCCTCATCGAGACCGCTTTCGAGGCCCGCGCCGACATCACGCCGAGCACGGTCTCGCGCGAGCTGCGCATCGCGCTCGACGAGTGCCTCGACCTGCTCGACAGCGGCGCCGCGCGCGTCGCCGAGAAGCGCGACGGCGCCTGGCAGGTCAACGATTGGCTCAAGAAGGCGGTGCTGCTCTATTTCCGCACCCACGACAACCGGCTCATCGAGGGCGGGCACACGCGGTTCTTCGACAAGGTGCCGATGAAGTACGCGGCGATGGACGAAGCGGCCCTGCGGGCGAGCGGCGCGCGCGTGGTGCCCGACGCGGTGGTCCGCAAGGGCGCCTATGTCGGCCCGGGCGCGGTGCTGATGCCCTCGTTCGTGAACATCGGCGCCTACGTCGGCGCGGGGACCATGGTCGACACCTGGGCGACGGTCGGCTCCTGCGCGCAGATCGGCCGCAACGTGCACCTGTCGGGCGGCGTCGGCATCGGCGGCGTGCTCGAGCCGTTGCAGGCCTCGCCCACCATCATCGAGGACGACTGTTTCATCGGTGCCCGCTCCGAGATCGTCGAGGGCGTCGTCGTCGAGCAGGGAGCCGTGATCTCGATGGGCGTCTTCATCGGCCAGAGCACGCGCATCTACGACCGGGAGACCGGCGCCATCACCCAGGGCCGCGTGCCTGCGGGAGCCGTGGTCGTCCCGGGCAGCCTGCCCGCCAAGGACGGCTCCCACTCGCTCTACTGTGCCGTCATCGTCAAGAAGGTCGACGCCCAGACCCGGGCGAAGACCTCCATCAACGAACTGCTCCGCCCGGCGGACTGACCGGCCTCAGAAGCTCGCCGTCACCGACGCCGAGAACTTCACGCCCATGTCGTAGCGGTTGAAGTAGACGCGGTTCGGCCCGCGCTCCTGGAACTCCCGGTACTCGCGGCCGAGCAGGTTGCGCGCCTCGACCTTGAACTCCATCTCCCGGCCGAAGAGCGTCAGGCCCTGACGGGCGACGAAGTCCACCGACAGGCCCGGCGACTCGTAGATGTCCGGCAGGCCCGCCGCGCC
>RFTM01000461.1 GCA_009923475.1 Gammaproteobacteria bacterium
GAGGTTGATGGCGACGCCGTCGGGGCCGACGAAGATCGCCTCGACGGGCGCGCCGGCATCGCCCGCCATGGCATGCGACACGGGCCGCGACCAGAACGCGCAGCCGTCGGCCTCCAGCGCCGCGCAGGTGGCGCGGATGTCATCGACGTAGAAGTTGAGGTTCCAGTAGCCGACGAACGGGCCCGGACGGCCGTCGGACACCCGGCGCCGCTGCGGCGCGTCGAACTGCAGCCCGAGCACGCGCCCCACCGGCGAGCCGCCGAGCGACATCAGCACCGCGCGCGCCGTGCTGCCGGGCGGCAGCGCGAAGTGGCGCTCGAAGGCGTCGCCGCCGACCGTCACCTCGGGCGTGGCGTCCAGCCCGACCCGCCCGCCAAAGAAATCCGTGAAGCGCGCCAGCGACTCCGTGCCGACCACGGCGACCGAGAGCGCGGCGCCGCTCAAGCGCCCGCCCGCCCCGCCGACCGGTCGATGCGCACGGCGTCGATCGCCTCGGGCGCGAGTCCCGGCAGGCCGTCGATGCTGGCCCGGTTGTTGTCCTGCAGGTAGCGGTGGATGGCCTGGTCGGAGGCCTTGGCGACGTAGGCCGCGCTGTCGCCGCGCTCGGCGACCAGGTCCATGCGCGGCACGCCGTAACCGCAGGAGCCGGCGATGCGCCCGACCTCGACGCGGATGATGGCGCGCGCCGAGGGATACGGCGGGAAGCGCGCGAGCAGCGCGGCGAAGCGCGGATCGGCGGCATCGACGACCTCGCCGCGGCCGTGGCAGCGCAGGATGCGCGGCGGGCCCTCGAAGGCGCACCACATGACGACGATGCGGCCGTTCTCGCGCAGGTGCGAGATGGTCTCGATGCCCGACCCGGCGCCGTCGAGCCAGGCGATCTCGCGCGGGCCGAGCACGCGCAGCGTGTCGCCGCCCTTCGGCGAGACGTTCACGTGGCCTGCGCCCGACAACGGCGCCGTGCCGACGAAGAACACGGCTTGGCGGGCGATCCAGTCCGCGGTCGCCGGGTCGATCGAGTCCTGGGTCTGTCCCATGGGTCCTCCGTCGCGCCGGGTACACGGCGCCACGCGCCACGATACCGCGCCCGGGCCGCGCGAGGGTCCGCCTCGCGGTCCGGACGCCCGTCCGACGGCCCGGGGCGGCTTGGGGAAGCACCCCCCGGGGCGGTATACTTCCGGGCTATCCCAGAGGCCATCCCGGGCGCAATCGTGAGCAAGCAGGACAGCAAGTTCTTCAACGTGTTCAGCCTTGTGCTGGGCATCCTCATCGTGATCACCTTGGTGCTGTTCGCGTTCGCGCGCTCGGTCGGCAAGAACACCCAGTCCGCGCACCTGCTCACCGAACCCAAGTACGTCGCGGCCGTCGAGCAGAACATCACCGCCGCCAAGGTGGCGGTGGCCGGGCAGGACAACTCCGCGCTCGCCATCCAGCCGCTCGCCGGCGTCGCGGCCGCGGTGGCCTCGGCGCTGCCGACCGACGGCGCGGGCGTCTACGAGACCGTCTGCTCCGCCTGCCACCTCAACGGCATCGGCGGCGCCCCGCACTCGGGCAACAAGGCAGATTGGGCGCCGCGCATCGCGCAGGGCACAGCCACGCTCTACAAACACGCGATCGAGGGCTACAAGGGCAAGAACGGCTACATGCCCCCGAAGGGCGGCCGCGCCGACCTCACCGACGACCTCGTGAAGGCCGCGGTCGACCACATGGTGGCGAAGGTCCAGTAAGCGCCGCGGGCGCGCCCGGCGCGTCCACGCTGCCCGATCAGGCTGC
>RFTM01000462.1 GCA_009923475.1 Gammaproteobacteria bacterium
CGACGATCGCGTCG
Organism: Gammaproteobacteria bacterium; assembly: GCA_009923475.1. Taxonomy (GTDB): domain Bacteria; phylum Pseudomonadota; class Gammaproteobacteria; order Steroidobacterales; family Steroidobacteraceae; genus UBA964. The sequence continues at coordinate 15 of RFTM01000462.1, forward strand.
AGGTTCACGCCGGACTCGAACTTGAACATCCGGCCCTCAGGCTGCTTGACGTCGATGTCGGAGCGCGGCACCACCGTCGTCTGCCCCTGGCTGAACGCGTTCGGTTGGCTGACGTCCTGGCGCTCGGTGATGGTCACCGACAAGGAACCGTGCGACACCGCCGCCGGCAGCACCCGCACGTTGCTGGCGATGACCACCGTGCCGGTCCGCGAATTCACGATCACGCGGGCCGGGGCCTCTCCCGGTTGCACCTCCATCTGCTCGAGCGTCGACACATAGGCGATGCGCTGCGTCGGATCCGACGGCGCCGCCACCCTCACCGACACCGCATCGACGGCGACCGCGGTGCCGGCGCCGAGCATGCGGTTGATGCCCTCGGCCAAGCGGGTCGCCGTGGTGAAGTCGGGGTCGTTGAGGTTCAAGGTCACCGCCGGTGCGGTCGCGAAGTCGCTGGGCACCTCCCGCTCGACGGTGGCGCCGTTCGGGATGCGGCCGCCGCTAGGCACGTTGACCGCGATGCGTGAACCGTCACGGCCGGACACGCCGAAGCCGCTGACGATGAGGCTGCCCTGCGCCATGGCGTAGACCTCGCCGTCGGCGCCGCGCAGCGGCGTCAGCAGCAAGGTGCCGCCGCGCAGGCTGCCTGCGTTGCCGATGGACGACACCGACACATCGATCGTCTGGCCCGACTTCGAGAAGGGCGGCAGGTCGGCGTGCACGGTGACCGCCGCCACGTTCTTGAGCTGCGGGTTGGAACCGGGCGGCACGGTCACGCCGAACTGCGCCAGCATGTTCTTGATGCTCTGGATGGTGAAAGGCGCTTGGCTCGTCTGGTCGCCGGTCCCGTCGAGACCGACGACGAGGCCGTAGCCCACCAACTGGTTGGTGCGCACGCCCGCCACCGAGGCGAGGTCCTTGACGCGCTCCGCGCGCGCCGGAGCCGCCAGCAGCGCCACCGCAGCCGCCAGGGCAGCCATCAGCATGAATGACGCGTTGCGGGGATCTCTCATGGTCAGGACCTCAGAACGGCAGCCACGGCGAGTTGAAGAAACGCGCGAGCAGGCCCGGCGCATTGGCGTCGGAGATCGCGCCGCGACCGGCGTAAGTGATCCGGGCGTCTGCGACCTTCGTCGACGGGACGGTGTTGCCGGGTTCGATGTCGACCGCGCGCACGATGCCGCTGACGCGCACGAACTCGCGGCCCTGGTTGATGGTGATCCACTTCTCCCCGCGGACGGACAGGTTGCCGTTGGGCCAGCGCTTGGCGACCGTGACGGTGATCTCGCCGGAAAGGCTGTTGCTCTGGCTGCTCGCGCCTTCGCCATTGAAGGAGCTGCTGTTGTCGAGGCCCGCCGAGAGGACCTCCACGCCGTTCACGGTCACCGGGCGACCGGCGATGGTCGGGCCGGGCATCTCGATGCTGGTGCCCTTCTTCGTCGAGGTGCTCGAGCTCTTGGAGGCGTCGGTGCTCTCGACGAGGCGGATGGTGAGCGTGTCGCCGACACGACGGGCGACGGTGTTCTCGAACAGTCGTACGTCCTGCCCGGCCTGGTATATGGCGCCGTTGCCGCCATTGCCCGGTGCGGGCTCGGGCGGCAGCGTCGGCTCCCAGGCAGAAGCGTGGTCGGCCGGGACCGCCGCGCAACCCGCGAGGAACGCGGAACATGCCAGGCTTGCGACGATGGAAGCACGTGTCATTTTGCGGTCTCCTTCGGCACGCGGCGTCAGAGCCGCGCCGTGAGGGTCTCGAGCATCTT
>RFTM01000463.1 GCA_009923475.1 Gammaproteobacteria bacterium
GATACGGGCGCCAAGCGCCGCAGCCGGTTCTTCTGGTTCGAGGGCGTCAGCGAGGCGGAGGTGCTGCGCAGCCTGAACGACACGCGGCCCTCGCGCTTGCGCCGGCAGGGACCGCGCCGGGTGTTGGTCGGCGTCACGGCCGCCGTGCTGCTGGCGTTGGCGCTGATCGGGTTCGTGACGCAGCCGAAACTGCAGTCCTACCTCGAGTTCGCCTTGTTGGCGACGGTGCTGCTGCTCTACTTCGCCCTGCGCAAGGCGGTGCGGCAGATCTCCGAGGCCCCGGACGAACTGCTCGACGAGGCGCAGGCGGCGGCGCGCGACGCGGCCCACACGGTCGCGTACCGCATCCTCGCGTTCGTCGCGGTCGGCGCGATCGTCCTGCATGCCGTCTTGCCGCATTCCACCGAGGCGGGCCAGGCCCTGCTCGGCGCCCGCACGCACCTGCTGCTCGCCGTGGTCATGGGCGCGGCCTTGCTGCCGGCCATGGTCCTCGCCTGGAACCTGCCTTCGGAACAGCCGGAGGCTTGACACTGTATTGGTGTTTTAATTATATATAACACATCAACCTCGATCTCTCAGGAGCGGGCCGTCCATGAAAATGCTCAATGCCATCCTCGCCGGAGTCCTCATGACCACCACAGTTTCGGCGACCCTGTCGCCCGCGGCCCTCGCCGCCGCGCAGGCCGCGCCGCTGATCGAGCGCGCGAAGCTCTTCGGCAACCCGAGCCGCGCCGGCGCCTCGCTCGCACCGGACGGCAAGCACCTTGCCTGGCTCGCGCCGCGCGACGGCGTGATGAACATCTGGGTCGCGTCCATCGACAAGCTGGACGCGGCGAAGCCGCTCACGGCCTCGAAGGACCGGCCGATCCGCCTGCTCTTCTGGGCGCCGGACAGCTCCATGGTGATGTACATCCAGGACAAGGCGGGCGACGAGAACTTCCTGCTCTACGGCATCGATGTCGCGACGGGAGCGGAGCGCACGCTCACGCCCTTCGAGAAGACGCGCGTACAGGTCGTGAGCGTCTCGCCGCTCGTCAAGGACCGCATCCTCGTCGGCCTCAACAACCGCGACCCGCGTTTCCATGACATCCACAGCCTCGAGCTCAAGACCGGCAAGCTCACGGAGGTCATGCGCGCCGACGGCTACGCCGGCTTCGTGGCCGACGCCAACCATGCGCTGCGCCTCGCGATGCGCCCGAACGCCGCGGGCGGCATGGACTACTTCACGGTCAGCGCCACGCCCGCCGGCCCGAAGGTGGCGGACAAGCCCGTCGCCTCGACCGGCCTCGATGATTCTTTGACCACGCAGCCCGCCGGTTTCACCACCGACGGCAAGACGCTCTACTGGATCGACAGCCGCAACCGCAACACCGCCGCGCTCGTCGCGCAGGATGCGGCGACCGGCGCGACCCGCGTCATCGGCGAGAACGCGCGCGCCGACATCAGCAGCGCGATGTCGAACCCGCGCAGCGGCGAGGTCGAGGCCTACGCGGTCACCTACCTGCGCGACGAATGGACCGCGCTCGACCCGAAGGTGGGCGCCGACCTCGCGTGGCTCGGCGAGCGGCTGCAGGGCGACATCAGCATCACCTCGCGCACCCTCGACGACCGGCTGTGGACCGTCGCCGTCGACCCCGTCGTCGCGCCTTCCTCGGTGCACCTCTACGACCGCGAGGCCAAGACCCTGAAGCAGCTTTATGTGTCGCGTCCCGAGCTCGTCGGTGCGCCGCTGCAGGCGATGCATCCCGTCGAGATCAAGTCGCGCGA
>RFTM01000464.1 GCA_009923475.1 Gammaproteobacteria bacterium
TCACGCATGCCGCGCACGCGAACGCGCTCGCGGCCGCGATCGCCCCGCAGCTCGCCGAGCTCGCCGCCGGCTACTCGCATGTCTTCGGCCCGTCCACCACCTTCGGCAAGGACCTCATGCCGCGCGTCGCCGCGCTGCTCGATTGCGCGCAGGTGTCCGACCTCATGGCTGTCGAGGGCGCGACGCGCTTCCGTCGCCCGATCTACGCCAGCAACGCCATCGTCACCGTCGAGTCGGCGCCCGGCGCCAAGGTCGTCGCCACCGTCCGCATCGCCTCCTTCGAGGCGGCCGGGGTGTCGGTCGCGCCCGCGCCCATCGAGGCCGCCAGCGTGTCCGCGGCGCCCGCCACGCACACGCGCTTCGTGTCGGTGTCTTCGGCCCGCTCCGACCGCCCCGACCTGCAGACCGCCGCCAAGGTCGTCTCCGGTGGCCGCGCGCTCGCCAGCGCCGACAACTTCAGCATCCTGTTCAAGCTCGCCGACAAGATGGGCGCCGCCGTGGGCGCCTCGCGCGCCGCGGTCGATGCCGGCTATGCCGCCAACGACATGCAGGTCGGCCAGACCGGCAAGATCATCGCGCCGGAGCTCTACATGGCCTTCGGCATCTCGGGCGCCATCCAGCACCTGACCGGCATCAAGGACGCGCGCACCATCGTCGCCGTCAACAAGGACCCTGAAGCGCCGATCTTCGAGGTCGCCGACATCGGCCTCGTGGGCGACCTCTTCCAGGTCGTCCCGGAGATCGAGCGGCTGCTCGGCCAACCGGGCTGATGCCGGACCCGAGGTGACCCCGTCCCGCGCGGACGATGCCGCGCTGCCCGTGGCGGGCAGACCGGGCCGGGGTTTCATCCTGCTGCTTGGCGCCGCCAGCGGCCTGTCGGCCTTCGGGATGGCGAGCGTGGTGCCGGCGCTGCCGCCGCTCTCGCGGGCCTTGCAGGCCGATCTCTCGGCCGTGCAATGGGTGGTCTCCGCCTATCTGCTCGGTCTCGCGCTCTTCCAGCCCGTACAGGGCCTGCTCTGCGACCGCTTCGGACGCCGACCCGTGCTGCTCGGCGGCGTCTGCCTGTTCCTGCTCGCGAGCCTCGCGGCAGGGATGGCGCAATCGCTGGGTGCGCTGGTCGCCGCGCGCTTCCTGCAGGCGATGGGTGTGAGCGTGGCCACCGTGGTGACCCGCGCGGTGGTCACCGACCGCTACGCGCCCGAGGCCGCCGCCGTAGCGCTGTCCTTCATCACCGCCGTGATGGGCGTCGCGCCGGTGCTCGCGCCCGTGATCGGCGGATACGCCACCGACCTCTACGGTTGGCGCGGCATCTTCTGGCTGCATGCGACCGTGGCCGCGCTGCTGCTCGCGCTGCTCGCCGCGCAACTGCGCGAGAGCCGCCCGGCCGCGACCGGCCGCATGACCGGCGCCGACCTCGCGAGGGGCGCCCGCGTGCTGCTCGCCGACCGCGTGTTCCTCGGCCAGACCCTCGTGTACTCGGCGCTGAGCGCCGCGGGCTTCGTCTTCATCACCGCGGGCGCCGCGCTCTTCGAGTCGCTGTTCGGCATGCCGAGCCGTGACTTCGGGCTGCTCTGGTCCACCCTCGCCGTGAGTTACGTCACCGGAGCGGCGCTCGCCGGCCAGCTCAGCCGCCGGCTCGGCACCTCGCGGGCGCAGCAGCTCGGGATGGCCTGCACGCTGGTGGCGGCGGCCGCGTTCGGGGTCGCCTCGTTCCTGCCGGAGCCGCGTCTCGCGCCGTTCGCGGGCGCCCTGCTGCTGCTG
>RFTM01000465.1 GCA_009923475.1 Gammaproteobacteria bacterium
GTTCTCGCCGTCATCGGCCACGAGCACCTGCGCAAGCCCGGTGTGGGCTGTGGCTGCGGTCGCAGGGCGCACGGCGAGGCCGCGGACATCGACGCCTTCCGCGACAAGCAGCGCCGCGAGCGTCGCACCGTCCGCATCGTCGCCGCGCGCGCCGGTCATCGCCACCGCGGCGCCCATACGTGCCGCGGCGACGGCCTGGTTGAGCCCCTTGCCACCCGGCAGCCGCTGCAAGTTGCGACCCGCCACCGTCTCGCCGGCGCGCGGCAGCTGCGCCACGCGCGCCACGAGGTCCATGTTGAGGCTGCCGCAGACGATGATGGAGGCGCTCACTTCCCCTCTAGCTTCAGCAGGTCGCCGCTGCCGCTGAGCAGTCCGGTGTCGGTGTACACGCCGAGTTTCTCGCGGGTGTCGGCGATGTCCATGTTCCGCATCGTCAACTGTCCGATGCGGTCCTGCGGCGTGAACATCCCCTCGCCCTTCTCCATCGTGAGGCGCTCGGGGTGGTAGGCGAGGTGCGGGCCGGTGGTGTCGACGATCGACCAGTCGTTGCCGCGGCGCAGCTGCAGCGTCACCTCGCCGGTGATCGCGCGCGCCACCCAGCGCTGCGCGCTCTCGCGCAGCATCAGGCATTGCGGGTCGAACCAGCGGCCTTGGTACAGCAGGCGGCCGATGCGCCGACCGTTGGCGCGATACTGCTCGAGCGTGTCCTCGTTGTGGATGGCCGTGGCGAGCCGCTCGTAGGCGATGTGCAGCAGCGCCATGCCCGGCGCCTCGTAGATGCCGCGGCTCTTGGCCTCGATGATGCGGTTCTCGATCTGGTCGCTCATGCCGAGCCCGTGGCGGCCGCCGATGCGGTTGGCCTCCATGAAGAGCGCGAGGTCGTCGCCATAGCTGACGCCGTTGAGCGCGACCGGGCGCCCTTCCTCGAAGCGCACGGCGACGGTCTCCCGCGCGACGGGCACATCGTCGCGCCAGGACGCGACGCCCATGATGGGCTGCACGATGTCGATGCCGCGGTCGAGGAACTCGAGGTCCTTGGCCTCGTGCGTGGCGCCAAGCAGGTTCGAATCGGTGGAATACGCCTTCTCGGCGCTCATCTTGTAGTCGAGCCCCGCCGCGCGCAGGTAGTCCGACATCTCGCGGCGGCCGCCGAGCTCGTCGATGAACTTCGCGTCGAGCCAGGGCTTGTAGATGCGCAGCGCAGGGTTGGCGAGCAGCCCGTAGCGGTAGAACCGCTCGATGTCGTTGCCCTTGTGCGTGCTGCCGTCGCCCCAGATGTCGACGCCGTCCTCGCGCATCGCGCGCACCAGCATCGTGCCGGTGACGGCGCGGCCGAGCGGCGTGGTGTTGAAGTAGGTGGCACCGGCGGTGGTGATGTGGAACGCGCCGCACTGCAGCGCGGCGAGGCCTTCGGCGACGAGCGCGGCGCGGCAGTCGACGAGCCTCGCGATCTCGGCGCCGAGCGCCAGGGCCTTGGCCGTGATCGCGGCGGGATCGGTCTCGTCGGGCTGACCGAGATCGGCGGTGTAGGCGCAGGGCTTGGCGCCGTGCGCGCGCATCCAATGGACCGCCGCGCTGGTGTCGAGGCCGCCCGAGAAGGCTATGCCGACGCGCTCGCCGACCGGGAGCGAGGGGAGGATGGTCGCGCTCATGTCACGCTCATCGTGCGGCGACCGTCACTTCTTCGAGGTGGCACCCGGCGAGCCGGGACAGGGCTGGCGGCTGGCCTCGCGCAGGTCGCTGAACG
>RFTM01000466.1 GCA_009923475.1 Gammaproteobacteria bacterium
CGAGCTGCCGACGGTCGGCAGCTGGGAGTTCCGGCCCGTGATCACCGAGATGAAGGTGCACCCGGGGCGGCTCTACGAGGTCGGATTCCTCGCCCACAACCTCACCGGCCGCGACACCGTCGCGCAGGCGGTCCCGAACGTCGCCCCCGGCAAGGCCACCGCCTTCTTCCGCAAGACCGAGTGCTTCTGTTTCACGCCGCAGAAGTTCGGCAAGGGCGAGCAGCGTTCCATGCCGGTGCGCTTCGTCGTCGACCCGAACCTGCCGAAGAGCCTCGACCGGATCACGCTTTCCTACGTTTTCTACGACAACTCGACGCGGGTCGCCGCGCTGAAGGACTGACGCCATGGCCAACGCCCACGCTTCCGACCATACCGCCGACAAGTACTACGTGCCGCACGAGAGCCCGTGGCCGATCTACGGCTCGGCGACGCTGTTCGTGTTCATGATCGGCCTCTGCGGCTGGCTCAACCAGTGGTACGGACCCTGGGTCTTCGGCGTCGGCGTGCTGATGCTGATCGGCCTCTTCGTCGGCTGGTTCTCGACCGTCATCGGCGAGCACCAGAAGGGCATGTACAACATGCAGGTCGACCGCTCGTTCCGCATGGGGATGTTGTGGTTCATCTTCTCCGAGGTGATGTTCTTCGCCGCGTTCTTCGGCGCGCTCTTCTACGCGCGCCAGCTGTCCGTGCCCTGGGCCGGCGGCGAGGGCGTCAAGATCTTCAACAACCTGCTCCTGTGGCAGGGCTATGACGCCGCCTGGCCGACCAACGGCCCGAAGGCGCTCGGCCCCCGCGACGACGGCAGCTTCGAGACCATCCCGGCCTTCGGCCTGCCGGCGATCAACACCGCCATCCTGCTGCTGTCGGGCGTGACCATCACCATCGCCCACCACGCCCTCAAGGAAGGCAACCGCCGCATCCTCAACATCTTCCTCGCCGCGACCTTCCTGCTCGGCTTCCTGTTCGTCGGCCTGCAGATGGAGGAGTACCACCACGCGTACACCGAGCTCGCGGCGCGGCGGCGCGCGACCGCGCGCCGCTCAGCGCGGGACGCTGCCGAGCGGCTGGATGAGGCCGGCCGCCCAGGCGGCCATCAGCAGCAGGAACAGGCCCACGGACAGGGCGACGCGCACGGTGAGCGCGCGGACCATTTTCTTGGAGTCTCCCTTGTCGGTCATCAGGTGGAACAGCGCCGAGCCGAGGCTCAGCACGATGCCGATCATCACGACGGCGACGAGGGTGCGGAAGATGTCCATGGCACGGGTAGTATAGGCCAGTGGGGCCGCGCATCGCCGTCGGCCGCAAGGTCCTCGCGCCGTCTTGGACCATGACGGCGCTGACGGTGATGCTGTTGGCCGCGTTCGTCTCGCTCGGCCGTTGGCAGTGGAGCCGCGCGGCGCACAAGGAGGCGCTCGCGCAGCAGTTCGCCGCGGGCGCAGGCCCGGTGCAGCCGCTCGGCGACCGCTCGACGCGGTCGCTCGCGCGCTATGCGCAGGTCTCGGTGCAGGGCGAGTGGGACGCCGCGCGGCAGTTCCTGCTCGACAACCGCATCCGCGACGGCCAGGCCGGCTACGAGGTGCTGACGCCGCTGCGGATGGCGGACGGACGCTGGTTGCTCGTCGACCGCGGTTGGCTGCCCTTCGGCGGCTATCGCGACCGCTTGCCGGAGGTCGCCGCCGGGCTGCCGAGCGGCCCGGTCACGGTACGCGGCCGGCTCGACGCCTTGCCGGTCGCGGGCAT
>RFTM01000467.1 GCA_009923475.1 Gammaproteobacteria bacterium
CAACAGCGCGGTGAACTCCGGGTCGCCGACCTTGTCGCAGGCCGGCGACCCGGAGTTCACCGCGCTGTTGTACGAGTTCAAGGCGGCGCTGGACGGCTACCTCGCCGCGCTCGCGCCCGGCATGACCGAGGCGCGTTCGCTCGCGGAGCTCATCGAGTTCAACCGCCGCCATGCGGCGCAGGAGATGCCGCTCTTCGGCCAGGAGATCCTCGAGATGGCGGCCGCCAAGGGGCCGCTCACCGACCGGGCCTATCTCGATGCCGTGGCCTCGCTGCGACGACTCGTCGAGACCGAGGGTCTGGAGAGGCTGTTCCGCGACCTGCGTCTCGATGCGATCGTCGCGCCGGGCGCAGGGCCGGCGGGCCTCATCGACCCGCTGCTCGGCGACCGGCGCGAATCCAACGGTCCGCCGCTCGGCTCTGCGGCGGCCATCGCCGGCTACCCGAGCATCACGCTGCCGATGGGTCTTGCCAAGGGCATGCCGGTCGGCATGACGATGGTGGCGCCGCGCTACGCGGAGGACGCCTTGCTCGACATCGCCGCGCGCTTCGAGCGCGAGGGCGCCTTCCGCGTGCCGCCGAAGCCGCCCGGCGCCGCCTAGCTGCGGGCTTGCCGTGCGCGGCGCCGCGCGGCGACGTCAGGGCAGGCGTCGCCGGTAGTTGCGCTCGAGCAGGTCGAGCCTTTGGGCGATCACGGCGCGCTGCGCCACGTCGTCTTCGGCGAACACCATCCACTCTTCGGAGCTGCCTGAACTCGCGGGCCAAGCGGGTCGCCCGGCGATCTCCGGGCTGCCGTGGCGCGCGAACGCGGTCCATCGTCCGCGCAGGCGTGCGCCTAGCGCGCGTGCCGAGGCGTTGGCCTCGGGCGCGTTGCCGAACAACAGCGCAGCGTCGTAGGCATGCGGCGTTCCGGGCCAAGAGGCGGGGCGCTGGTCCGGCGTCAGCGCGACGTAGTAGAGCCGACCCGGCCTACCCACCTTCGCCATCGCGCCCGCGAGCAGGCGCGCGGACAGCAGATAGCGGTAGTCGCCGAAGATGCGCGCGATGCCGAGGTCCTCGCCGACCTTGAAGTCGTCGGCATAGGCCTCGCGCAGGTCGGGCAGGTCCTCGCCGAGGATGTCTTTGAACATCGCGGGCGTCACGCCGGAATCCGGCATCACCGAGCCCTCGAAGCTGTTGCCTCCGGTCATGAACGGCACTGCCGCCTGTCGTCCCTGCATGAACAGGATGCCGGGTTCATCGGGCAGGCTGCGCCCGTCGACGATCGGCAGCATGAAGCCGCGCACCGCGTCGACGAGCTGCTGGCCGTCGAGCCGCCGCAGCATCCGCGCGGTCTGCGGCTCGCCGCTCGCGCGCGCCACGATCTCCTTGCCCAGCGCCTCGGCGGACAGCGCGGGTCCGCGGTCCGCGCCCTTGGGCGCAGGCATCGGCGCCCGCGAGGAGCGCGGCAGCGCCCAGGCCGCATAGCCCGACATCGCGATGCCCTTGTGGAAGAGCCCGCGCGCCTGCGGGCTGACCATCAGCATGTTCACCGCTTGTCCCCCGGCCGAGGCGCCGAAGATCGTCACGTTGCGCGGGTCGCCGCCGAAAGCGGCGATGTTGTCCTTCACCCAGCGTAAGCCCGCGACCATGTCGAGCAGGCCGAAGTTGGCGACTTCGTTGCCCAGGGCCTCGTGCGCCATGAAGCCGAGCGGGCCGAGACGGTAGTTCATCGACACCACCACCACGCCCTGCGAGGC
>RFTM01000468.1 GCA_009923475.1 Gammaproteobacteria bacterium
GCCGCGGGCGTGACGGTCAACTCGACCAACCCGGGCTCGGGCCGCGACATCCAGGCCTACAACCCGGACCAGAACGGCGCGATCTGGACGGCGGCCCTGGGCCTCTCCAAGTACTTCGACAACGGCATCAACTTCGCCGTGTCGTACTCGAAGCAGAACTCCCGCGAGTTCTCGGCCTCGGCCCGCTTCTCGTCCACGGCCAGCTCCCTCTACAGCGGCCAGTACGCGTCGCTCGACCCGAACACCGCGACCTCGGGCCGCGGCCAGGAGGAGATCTCGGACGCCGTCAAGGGCGAGTTCGGCTTCCGCAAGAACCTGTTCGGCAAGTACGAGACCCGCGTCTCGCTGTTCGCCGACTACCGCAAGGGCCGTCCGGTGACCTTCACCATGAACGGCGGTTCGGGCCGCAACGCCACCTTCGGCGTGAACCGCGGCGCGCAGCTCGCCTACGTGCCGGACCTCTCGGGCAACGTCACCACCAGCACGGTGGGCACCACCTCGGTGGTGAGCGTGTCCTCGGCGCCGCTCGTGGCCTTCGACAGCGCCGCCACGGTCGATGCCGTGCGAGCGCTGGTCGCGAAGTTCGGCATCCCGCAGAACGGCATCGTGCCGCGGGGCTCGTATGAAAACCGCGCCATCAACCTCTGGGACCTGCAGCTCAGCCAGGAGCTGCCGGCGTTCTCGGAGAACCACAAGGCGCGGATCACCTTCGATGTCGCCAACTTCCTCAACCTGCTCAACAAGAAGTGGGGCGTCATCGAGGAATACGGCGAGGACGTGCGCCTGTTCGACGTCGCCTGCGCAGGCACCAACGGCGTGTCGGACAACGCGGGCGTGCTGACCTGCGCGCGCTACCGCATCTCGGGTGCGAACACCTCGTTGCTCACCCCGGCCTCGGCCTCGGGCCCGGCGGGCGGCGTGATCCGCAACACCGACCGCTCGCGTTGGCAGATCCAGATCGGGCTCAAGTACGAGTTCTGATCCGATCGGCGCTGCTGGCGCTCCGGAAGGCGGACCCCTCGGTCCGCCTTTCTTTTTGCGCGACGCTTTCCGCACCCGCTGCCGGATGGCAGGATGTCCTCACCCTATGCGCATCACGACCGTCCTGACCGCGCTCATGGTGGCGCTGGCCCTTGCAAGCCCGGCGCGCGCGCCCGCCGGCACCCCATCGGCCATGCCGCCGCCGGTCGCGCCCGGCGCGCTGCGCATCGCCACCTACAACGCCAGCCTCAACCGCCGCGAGGCCGGCGCGCTCGCGCGCGGGCTTGCGGCGCGTGACGATGCCCAGGCGCGCACCATCGCGGCCGTGCTGCAGGAGGTCCGCCCCGACCTGCTGCTCATCAACGAATTCGACTACGACGGCGCGATGGACGACGACCATGCCTCGCGACCGCCGGCGCCCGCCGCGCTCGCCTTCCTGCACGACCACCTCGAGGTGGGCCAGGGCGGCCGCGCGCCGCTCCCCTGCCCCACGCTCTTCAGCGCGCCCTCCAACACCGGCATCCCGACCGGCGTCGACCTGGACCACGACGGGCGGGTCGGCGGCGGCAACGACGCGCGCGGCTTCGGCCTGTTCCCGGGCCAGTACGGCATGCTCGTGTGCTCGCGCCTGGCGCTGCGCCGCGAGGCCGTGCGCAGCTTCCGCAAGTTCCTGTGGCGCGACATGCCCGGGGCCGACCTGCCGCCGGGCTGGTACGGACCTGAGGCGCTCGCGGTGCTGCCGCTCTCCTCG
>RFTM01000469.1 GCA_009923475.1 Gammaproteobacteria bacterium
TAGGGCGGCACGATGCGGCGCAGCAAGGCGATGATCTCGGGCGCGGCCACCAAGGCGCCCATGCGCGCGCCGGCGAGGGCGTGGGCCTTCGAGAGGGTGCGCAGCGTCGCGAGCTGCGGGTATCGGACGACGGAGAGCGTCCAGGGGGGCGCGTCGCTGAACTCGGCGTAGGCCTCGTCGACCACCACGAGCGCGCGGCCTGCGGCGGCAGCGAGCACCGCTTCGATGTCGGCGCGCGCCGCCTCGGTGCCGGTTGGGTTGTTCGGCGTGCAGAGCCACACGAGCTTGGCGCCGGCCTCGATGGCCGCGACGATGCCGGGCACATCGAGCGCGAAGCCGCGTGCGGCGTCGAGCGGGACGCGGCGCAGCAGTGCGCCCTGGATGCGCGCCGCCACGGCGTACATGCCGAAAGTCGGCGGACAGACGACCACCGTATCCCGCCCGGCGGCGCAGAACGCGCGCGTGAGGATGTCGATGGCCTCGTCGCTGCCGCGTCCCACCAGCAACTGTGAGGCCTCGACGCCCCAGGCGGCTGCCGCCGCGGCGAGCAACTCGGGCGGTTGCGGCTGCGGATAGCGGTGCAGCGCCTCCTCGCCGGACTCTGCGTCGAACGCGGGTGGCCACGGTGACTCGTTGGCGTGCAGCCGGGTGAGCGTGGGCTCCCAACTGGCGTTCTTGTAGGGCTCGAGACGGAGGATGTCCTCGCGGGCGAGCGCAAGGATCGCATCGACGCCCGTCCCGGACGCGGCGGCGCTCATGCCGCCCCCAGGCTGCGCAAGCGCAGGTCGACGGCCAGCGCGTGGGCATCGAGGCCCTCGAGACGCGCGAGCGTGCTCGCGGTCGGGCCGAGACCGCGCAAGCCGTCGACGCTCAGTTCCTGGACCGTGATGCGCTTGAGGAAGTCGAGCACCGAGAGCCCGCTGTACGCGCGGGCGAAGCCGTAGGTCGGCAGCACATGGTTGGTCCCCGAGCAGTAGTCGCCCATCGGCTCGGGGCTCCAGGGCCCGAGGAACACCGACCCGGCGCTGCGCACGCGGTCGAGCAGGGCGCGCGGGTCGCGGACCTGCAACAGGAGGTGCTCGGGCGCGTACTCGTTGGAGAGCTCGATCGCCTCGTCGAGGTCGCGGACGACGATGAGGCGGCTGCGGGCGAGCGACAGGTCGAGGATGGCGCCGCGCGAGAGCCCCTTGAGGAGCCGCAGCGCCGCCTCACGCACTGCGGCAGCGAACGGTCTCGATGGGGTGAGCAACAACGCCTGCGACAACGGGTCGTGCTCGGCCTGCGCCAAAAGGTCGGCGGCGACGAACTCGGGGCTCGCCTCGGCGTCCGCGATCACCAGCACTTCGGAGGGTCCTGCGGGCAGGTCGAGGGCCGCGCCTGACGGGTCTTCCGCGACGACCTGTTTCGCGGCCGTGACCCAAGCGGAGCCGGGTCCGACGATCTTGTCGACCTTCGGGATGGTCTCGGTGCCATAGGCGAGCGCGGCGATGGCCTGCGCGCCCCCGACCGCGAACACTTCGTCGACGCCGCAGAGGCGCGCGGTGGCGAGGATGGAAGGGTGGACCTGCCCGCCACGCGCCGGCGTGCAGAGCACGCGCCTGCGCACGCCGGCGAGGGCTGCAGGCACCGCCGACATGATGAGGGCGGAGGGCAGCGGTGCGCTGCCGCCCGGAACGTAGAGCCCGACGGAATCGAGGGGGCGGGTGATGCG
>RFTM01000470.1 GCA_009923475.1 Gammaproteobacteria bacterium
GCTCGGTGAGTCCCACGTAACGGCCTGCGGTAAAACGTTGCTTCGCGTGGCCGATCGTAGCCCCCTTCATCGGTCCTTTCATCGCACCGGGTCCGCATCCGGTGCATACGTCGAGGCCCCTCAAACCGAGCTCATAACCGACTCGCTTCGTATACTCGTACTCCTCACGATTGATCGAGTGCCCACCCCAGCACACGATGAGATTCGGTCGTGACTTGTGATCGAGAAGATGCGCATTACGCAGAATATGGAAGACCGCGTTGGTGATCGACTGGGGTCGAGCAAGGTCGAAGCGCCCGCTGTCGACGATCTCGTTGGCGGTGTTGAGGACGGCGAGCGCCCGGCCCTGCTCGCCTTCCGGTATCGCGAGGTTGGCGTTCAGCAGGAACGGCTGGATGAAGCTGACGAACGCCAGCATCCCGATGGTGACGAAGGCCGAGAAGAGGTAGGTGAGCGCGTTGCGGCGGCTGTAGCCGGGCGCGAGCGGGACGCCCGCCAGGCGCTCCCCGGCGGCGGCGGGCGGCGCGTGAGCGGTCGGCTCAGCGGCCAACGGCCCCGCCCCCGAGGCGGCTCACCAGCACGATGGCGAGCGCCGACAGCAGGAAGCCGGGCAGCAGCTCGTAGAGCTCGAACACTCCGCCGAGCGAGGCGAGCTGCTTCCACACGATAACGGTCACGCCGCCGACCACGATGCCGGCGAGCGCGCCGGCGCGGGTCATGCGCGGCCAGTAGAGCGAGAGGATGATCGCCGGCCCGAAGGCGGCGCCGAACCCCGCCCAGGCCCAGGCCACGAGGCCGAGCACGGTGCTGTCCGGGTCCAAGGCCAGCACGAAGGCGAGCAGCGCGATGCCGAGCACCGCGAAGCGGCCGGCCCACAGCAGCTCGACACGCCCTGCATCGCGCCGGAACAGGCTGCCATAGAAGTCCTGCGCGAAGGCCGACGAGGCGACCAGCAACTGCGCGGAGGCCGTGCTCATGATCGCGGCCATCACGCCCGCGAGGCAGAGCCCCGCCAGCGCCGGATGCAGGAAGGTGGTGGACATGATGATGAACACCTTCTCGGTGTCGGTGCCGGTGAGCGGCTGCGTCAGCACCAAGCGCCCCGTGAGCCCCACCACCACGGCCGCCACCAGCACCACGACGACCCAGCCCATGGCGACCCGCCGCGCCACGGTGATGTGCGCCACCGACTTGGCGGCCATGAAGCGCGCGAGGATGTGCGGCTGCCCGGGATAGCCGAGGCCCCAGGCGACCAAAGAAAGGATGCCGATGGCGCCGAGGGTCTTGCCGCCGTCCGCCGCGAACGGGTCGAGCAGCGAAGGGTCGAGCGCCTCGAGGCGGGACAGCGTCTCGGCCGGGCCGCCCGCGAGCGCGAGGCCGAGCGCCGCCACCAGCACCAGCGCGAAGAACATCAGCGACCCTTGCAGCACGTCCGACCAGGACACCGCGAGGAAGCCGCCGAGGAAGGTGTAGGCCAGCATGACCGCGGTGCCCCAGAACATCGCCTCGACATAGGGCAGGCCGAACAGCGCCTCGAACAACCGGCCCGCCGCCACGAAGCCCGAACTGGTGTAGAAGACGAAGAACACGAGGATGAAGGTGGCGGAGAGGCTGCGCAGCAGCCGGCTGGGGTCGTCGAAGCGGCGCTCCAGGTAATCGGGCAGCGTCAGCGCGTCCCCCAGCCTTTGGGTGGCCTCCCGCAGCGGCGCC
>RFTM01000048.1 GCA_009923475.1 Gammaproteobacteria bacterium
TCAGTGACCCGTGGGCGCAGCACCGGAATGCCGAGTAAATCGGCCTGGAACTGCATCAGCAAATTGTTGACGCAAGCGCCGCCGTCCACCCGCAGCTCAGGCGCCGGCGACCGGCAGGCCTGCGAAGAGATCGCGGATCAGCGTAAAAAGACCCGTATAGGTAGCCGGATTCGAGCGCGGAGTCTTTCCGATCGGACTTTGGTCGATGTCGACGACCTTGTCGCCGAGCTTCGCCTCGCCGCGGCGCACCTTGGCGAGCCCGTCGTCGCGGATGGAGGGCGTGAGGCTGCGGGCATGGCGCTCGAGACCGGCCTCCGAGGCGCCGTCGTGGATCAGCGTGCGCATCGCGTCATCGACCATCACGAGCTCGTAGATGCCGGTGCGGCCGCGGTAGCCCGAGCCGCCGTCGCCGGCGCGCCAGATCGTGGCCGGCGGCGCATCGGGCGCGAGCCCGAGCTGCCGGCGTTCGAGTTCGCCCGCCACCGCCGGCACGCGCGTCGCCGGGTCGAGCGTGCGGACCAGCCGCTGCGCGACCACGCCGATGAGGCTGGAGGCGAGCAGGAAAGGCTCGATGCCCATGTCGCGCAGGCGGGTGACGGCGCCCACCGCGGTGTTGGTGTGCAGCGTGGAGAGCACGAGGTGGCCGGTGAGCGAGGCCTGCACCGCGATCTGCGCGGTCTCGAGGTCGCGGATCTCGCCCACCATCACGATGTCGGGGTCCTGGCGCAGGATGGCGCGCAGTCCGCGCGCGAAGCTCATGTCCACGCGCGGGTTCACCTGCGTCTGGCCGATGCCGTCGATGTAGTACTCGATCGGGTCCTCGACGGTCATGATGTTGCGCGTCGCGTCGTTGAGGCGGCCGAGCGCGGCGTACAGCGTCGTGGTCTTGCCCGAGCCGGTGGGGCCGGTGACGAGCAGGATGCCGTTCGGCCGGTGGATCAGGCCGTCTAGCAGCGACGAGGTCGCATCGTCCATGCCGAGCTGGCCGAGGTCGAGCCGCCCCGCCTGCTTGTCGAGCAGGCGCAGCACCACCCGCTCGCCGTGGCCCGCGGGGATGGTCGAGACGCGCACGTCGATCGGCCGGCCGGCGATGCGCAGGCCGATGCGGCCGTCCTGCGGCAGCCGTTTCTCGGCGATGTCGAGCTTGGACATCACCTTGATGCGCGACACCACCGCCGCCGCCACCGCGCGGCGGGTCTGCAGCGCCTCGCGCAGCACGCCGTCGACGCGCAGCCGCACCACGAGCCGGTTCTCGAACGGCTCGATGTGGATGTCCGAGGCGTTCTGCTTCACCGCCTCGGTGAGCAGCGCGTTGATGAGCTTGATGATCGGCGCGTCGTCCTCGCTCTCGAGCAGGTCCGCCTGCTCGGGCAGGTCCTGCGCGAGGTGCGCGAGGTCGATCTCTTCCTCCAGGCCGCCGGCCGCGCCGCGGGCGTCGACGCCGGATTCATAGGCCTGCTGCAGCAGGCGCTCGAAGGTCTCGGCGGGCACGCGTTCGAGGCGCACCGGCCGTCCGAGGTGCCGTCGCGCCTCCGCGATGGCGGCCGCGCCCGCGCCCTCGCGCACGGCGAGCCGCGCCGTGTCGCCGTCGTAACCCTGCAGCAGCACGCCTTGGCGGCGGGCGAAGGCGAGCGGCAGTCCGGGCGACCCCGCGGGGGCGCCGCCCGCGCTCACGGCTTGGGCTCCGCGGGCGCGGGCGCGGGTGGCGGCGCGTTGCGCGGCGCCGCACCCGCCTCCGGCAGCGGCGGCAGTTCCGCGCGCTGCTCGCCCGGCAGCAGCGGCAACACCTCGCGCTGCGGACCGAGCCGGCGCTGCTGGTCGCGGATGTAGTTGTACTTCTGGTTGGTCTCGATGGTGGCGTCCAGCCCGTCGCGCAGGATGCGCGGCTGGATGAACACCATCAGGTTGGTCTTGGTCTTCTTGGCGCTGCGGGTGCGGAAGGCCTCGCCGATCACCGGGATGCGGCCGAGGAAGGGCACGCGCTGCTCGCCGCCGGTCTGCGAATCCTGGATGAGGCCGCCGAGCACCACCGTGCCGCCGTCCTCGATCAGCACGTTGGTGCTGATGGTGCGCTTGTTGGTGACGAGGTCTACGGCGCCGGAGCTCGAGGCCGCGATGCTCGAGCTCTCCTGCTCGATCTTGAGCATCACCGAGTCGCCCTCGTTGATCTGCGGCGTCACCTTGAGGATGGTGCCCACTTCCTGGCGCTGGATCGTCTGGAAGGGCGCGAGCGGGGTGCCGCCGCCGCTGTTGTTGGTGTACTGGCCGGTGACGAAGGGCACTTCCTGCGCCACCTTGATCTCGGCTTCCTGGTTGTCCATCGTCACGATGGAGGGCGTGGCGATGATGTTGGTGCTGGAATCGCCGCGCAGCGCGCGCACCACGGCCGCGAAGTTGATGCCGGTGTCCTTGAGGCGTCCGATGCCGATGGTGGTGCCGCGGGGCGCGGCCGTCAGCGTCGTCGGGTCGTCCACCGCGCGCGCGAGGTCGACGATGCTCACGCCGCCGACCGGCTCGATGAAGCCGCCCACCACGTTGCCGTTCTGGGTGCCGTCGAGCACCCAGTTGACGCCGAGCTCGGCCGCCTTGTCGGCCGAGACCTCGACGATGATCGCTTCGACGATGACCTGCGCGCGGCGGATGTCGAGCTTGTCGACGATCGCCATCAGGGAGTTCATGGTCTTGGCGGGCGCCGTGATGACGAGCGCGTTGGTCTCGGGTTCCGCCCAGATGGTGGTGGGTCCGCCCGAGGCGCCCGCCGCGCCGCCCGCGGCGCCGGCCGAGAGCTGCTCCTTGAGCTTGGCGGCGATCTTCTCGGCGTCCGCGTAGCGCAGGTAGCGCACGCGGGTGTCGCCGCCGTTGGCGAGCGGCGTGTCGAGGTAGGCGATCAGAGTGCGGGCGCGCAGGCGCTGGGTCTTGTCGCCCGCGAGCAGGATGCTGTTCGAGCGCTCGTCGGCGACCGCGCGAAGCGGTGCCACGCCGCCCTCGGCGCCCTGCACCTGCGCCGGGTTGAGCGCGCTCATGGTGCGCACCACCTCGGCCGCCGAGGCGTTCTGCATGGGTACGACCTCGATGTCGGCGTCGCTCTCCTGGTCGATGCGCCGGATGATGCGCACCATCCGGCTGACGTTGTTGGCGCGGTCCGAGAGCACCAGCATGTTCGAGGAGGGGTAGGCCGCGAGGTGCGCGTTCTGCGGCATCAGGGGCCGCAGGATCGCGACCAGCTGCACCGCGCTCACGTTGCGCACGCTCACCACCTGCGTCACGAGCTCGTCGGAGGTGGCGCTGACGCGGTCGGGCAGGTCGTTGCCGGGCAGGGTGCGGGAGTTCGCGTCGGGGATGATCTTGACGGTCTTGCCGGAGGGCACGGCGACGAAGCCGTGGACCTGCAGCAGCGCCTGGAAGGCCTCGTAGAACGCGTCCGGCGTCATCGGCGTGGACGAGAGCATCGTGACCTGCGCGCGCACCCGCGGGTCGACGATGATGTTCTTGCCGGTCGCCGCCGCCACGGCCTCGATCACCTGGGTGATGTCGGCGTCCTTGAAGTTGGGCGTGATGCGCTGCGCCTGCGACTGGGCCTGCGACGGCGGCGCGGCGCCGCCCGCGGCGAGGCCGAGCGCGAGCGCGGCGAGGAGGACGGTCGGGCGGCGGGGGCGGATGGGCATGCGGGACACCGTGCGGGCTCTGGACACCCTAGCAAAAAAACGTGTCATTCCGCACCCGGCGCCATCAGGCGCGCGACGTCGACCCGCAGTTCCTCGTAGCGCCCGCCACGCTCGACGCGCAGCGTCGAGGTGGGCGAGGAGGACAGCGTCTGCGCGAACTGCGCGGCACCCGTGTCGGTGGCGAGCGGCATGCCGTTGATCTCGACGACGAGGTCGCCCGCCTGCAAGCCGGCCCGCTTGAAGAGTTCGGCACGCTCGCCGGGATAGACGCGCACGCCGGCGATGCGTCCGTCCTTGAGGATGGCTTGCCATCGCACCCACTGCTCCGGCGCCGCCGCCCCCGGCGCCGGGACGGGCATGGTCGCGGCCGCGGACGACGGGACCGCCGCCGCCGCGGGCTCGGGTGCGCCCGGCAGGGTCGAGCGCGGCATCAGCAAGGTCTCGCGCGCGCCACCGACGCCGAGGATCACGCGGTCGCCTCGCACTTCGAGGAGCCTCGCACCGCCCGGCAGCGTGGCGCCCACGGCGTACAGGCGGGCGGCCGCCGCTGATTCGCCGATGATGGCCCGGCCGCCCTCAGGGTCCTCGCGCGCGAACACGCCGACCAGCACCAAGCCGAGCGAGGTCGGTGGCGCGTCGGCGCCGGAGCCGGCCGGACCGGCCGCGGCATCGCCGAACAGCCGCGCGGCGGCGATCTGTGCGACCTTGGCCTGCCCGGCATCGGCGGCGGCGGACGCGCGGCGGGCGAGCTCCGCCGCCGGATCGGCGCCGGAGGGCGCGTCGCGGCTGCCCAACCAGCCGGTGACGATCCACGCCACCTGCAGGCCGATCACGGCGCAAAGCGCGAAGGTGGCGAGCCGTGGCAGGTTGAGGCGCTCCAGCATGGGCGCATGATATCCGCTCACCATGACCCCGGTGTGGCGGCGCGACGACAGGCGGGCGGTCGGCAGGCCGTCCGCCCTTGAGTTGCGGGTCGGACGACCCTATAACGGCAGCATGTCCGCCGAGCAGTCACGCCCCGACCTCGACGCTTCGGTCGCCGAAGCGGCCCCCGAGGTCAAACAGCCGCCGTTGTTCCAGGTGGTGCTGCTCAACGACGACTACACGCCGATGGAGTTCGTGGTCGACGTGCTCGAGCGGTTCTTCGGCATGGGCCGCGAGAAGGCGACCCAGGTCATGCTCGAGGTGCATACCCGCGGCAAGGGGGTATGCGGCGTGTTCACCCACCAGATCGCCGAGACCAAGGTCGCCTTGGTCATGGATTACTCGCGCAGCCACCAGCACCCGCTGATGTGCACGCTCGAGGAGACTTGAGGAGCTTCCAAAGATGCTGTCCAACGAGCTCGAGAGCTGCATCAACAAGGCGTACCACCAGGCGCGGGCCGGTCGGCACGAGTTCCTCACCGTCGAGCACCTGCTGCTCGCCGTCACCGACAGCCCCAAGGTGCGCGAGATCCTGCGCGCCTGCGGCGCGGAGCCCGAGCGGCTCGCCGGCGAGCTCGCCGCGCACATCGAATCGAGCACCCCGCGGCTGCGCAAGGGCGACGAGCGCGAGGTGCAGCCGACGCTCGGCTTCCAGCGCGTCCTGCAGCGCGCCCTGTTCCACGTGCAGTCGAGCGGCCGCAAGGAGGTGGGCGTGGCGAACGTGCTGGTCGCCATCTTCGGCGAGAAGCAGAGCCACGCCGTGTTCCTGCTCGGCAAGGAGGGCGTGTCGCGCCTCGATGTCGTCAACTTCATCTCGCACGGGCTCTCCGGCGCGGGCGAAGACAAGCCCGAGAAGGAGGAGACCGCCGCGCCCGCCGCGGAGGCCCGCGACGGCGAGGGCGGCAGCGCGCTCGAGAAGTACGCCACCAACCTCAACCAGCAGGCCGAGGCCGGCAAGATCGACCCGCTCATCGGTCGGCAGATGGAGATCGAGCGCACCATCGAGATCCTCTGCCGCCGCCGCAAGAACAACCCGCTGTTCGTCGGCGAGGCCGGCGTCGGCAAGACCGCCATCGCCGAGGGGCTCGCGCGCCGCATCGTCGAGGGGCAGGTGCCCGAGGTGCTGGCGGGGACGACCATCTGGGCGCTCGACATGGGCACGCTCATCGCGGGCACCAAGTACCGCGGCGATTTCGAGAAGCGCCTGAAGTCGGTGCTGGCGGAGCTGCGCAAGCAGCCCGGCGCCGTCCTCTTCATCGACGAGATCCACACCGTGATCGGCGCCGGCGCCGCCTCGGGCGGCGTGATGGACGCCTCCAACCTCATCAAGCCGGTGCTCAGCAACGGCGAGCTGCGCTGCATCGGCTCGACCACCTACCAGGAATACCGCGGCATCTTCGAGAAGGACCATGCGCTCGCGCGCCGCTTCCAGAAGATCGACGTGGTAGAGCCGAGCGTCGCCGACACGGTCGAGATCCTGAAGGGGCTGCGCAGCCGCTTCGAGGAGCACCACCAGGTGTCCTACACCGACGCGGCGCTCAAGGCGGCGGCCGAGCTCGCCGACCGCCACATCAACGACCGCCACCTGCCCGACAAGGCGATCGACGTGGTCGACGAGGCCGGCGCGCGGCAGCGGCTGAAGCCCGAGGCCGAGCGCGACAAGACCATCGACGTGCACCACATCGAGGAGGTCGTGGCCCGCATCGCGCGCATCCCGCCGAAGACCGTCTCCAGCAACGACAAGGAGACGCTGCGCCACCTCGAGCGCAACCTCAAGCTCACCATCTTCGGGCAGGACGCCGCGGTCGAGACGCTGGCCGCCGCCCGACGAGATCGAGAAGGCCCATCCGGACGTCTTCAACCTGCTGCTGCAGGTGATGGACCACGGCACGCTCACCGACAACAACGGCCGCAAGGCCGACTTCCGCAAGGTGATCATCGTCATGACCACCAACGCGGGCGCCGCCGACATGGCGCGCGCGTCCATCGGCTTCACCCAGCAGGACAACGCCAGCGACGGCATGGAGGCCATCCGCAAGCTGTTCTCGCCCGAGTTCCGCAACCGGCTCGACGCCATCATCCAGTTCAACGGCCTCGACGAGACGACCATCCAGCGCGTGGTGGACAAGCTGCTGGTCGAGCTCGAGGCGCAGCTCGAGGGCAAGCGCGTGACGCTGCAGCTCGACGACGCGGCGCGCCGTTGGGTGGCGAAGAAGGGCTACGACCCGAAGATGGGCGCGCGGCCGATGGCGCGCGTCATCCAGGAGAACATCAAGCGGCCGCTCGCCGAGGAGCTGCTGTTCGGGAAGTTGGCGGGCGGAGGCACCGTGCGCGCCACCGTCAAGCCGGACGGCAGCGGGCTCGAGCTCGAGTGCAGCGCCAGCGAGGAACCGGCGCTCGAGACCTGACGCGACCGCGCGTCCTGGGCCGCGCGGTCAGCGTCCGCGGTAGACGATGCGGGCCTTGCTGAGGTCGTAGGGCGTCATCTCGACCGTGACGGTGTCGCCGGTGAGGATGCGGATGTAGTTCTTGCGCATCTTGCCCGAGATGTGCGCCGTGACGATGTGCCCGTTCTTGAGCTTCACGCGAAAGGTGGTGTTGGGCAGGGTCTCGGCGACCTCGCCTTCCATCTGGATCGCGTCTTCTTTCGACATCGTGTTTTCGGGCACCGGTTGGCTTGAAGGAGCGCGGATTCTGCCGTACCGCACCCCATGAATCAATCGCTGTCGCGCCAACGCGACGGCAGCCCGGGCGCGCAGTGCACCGCGAGCAGCCTCAGGAACTCCGCCCGGGGCAGCGGCCGGCTGCCGAGCGAACGCAGGTGCGCGGTGCGCGCCTGGCAGTCGATGAAGGCGATGCCGCGCTCGAGACAGCGTCGCACCAGCGCCGAAAGCGCCACCTTGGAGGCGTCCGGCTCAAGGCTGAACATGGATTCGCCGCAGAATCCGGCGCCGAGCTGCACCCCGTAGAGCCCGCCGACAAGGCGTCCCTCGCGCCAGGTCTCGACGCTGCGCGCGAGGCCGAGCCGGTGCAGCTCGATGTAGGCCTCGCGCAGCCCGTCGGTGATCCAGGTGCCTTGCTCATGGGCCCGTGGCGCGGCGCAGCCCGCGATCACGCCGGCGAAATCGCTGTCGAAGCGGACCTCGAAGCCGCCGTTGCGCTCGCGCTTGGCGAGCGAGCGCGTACGGCGGAACTCCTCGGGGAACAGCACTTCGCGCGGATCGGGCGACCACCAGAGGATCGGCTCGCCGTCCGAGTACCAGGGGAAGATGCCGCGCCGGTACGCGGCCTCGAGACGCTGCGGCGACAGGTCGCCGCCGGCGGCGAGCAATCCCGGCGGGTCGAGCAGGGCGGTCTCGGGGGGCGGGAAAGCCTCGGGCGGACCGCCGGGGAGCAGCCACGGCAGGCGGCGGCGAGGGGCGTTCATGGTGCGCTCATGTCTCGAGGTCGGTGCGGTAGGGCACGTGCTCGCGGATGCCGGCGGCGTACTCGTCGACCGCCGCGCCCTCGGCGCGCAGGTAGTCGGCGATGGCGCGCGCGAAGCGCGGGTCGGCGATGCGGTGGGCCGAATGGGTGACGGTGGGCTCGAAGCCGCGCGCGACCTTGTGCTCGCCCTGCGTTCCCGGCTCGAAGCGCGCGAGCCCGTGCGCGATGCAGTACTCGATTCCTTGGTGGTAGCAGGCCTCGAAATGCAGGCTGTGGAACTCGCCCGCGGCGCCCCAGTAGCGGCCGTAGAGCGTGTCGCCGCCGATGAAGCATACGGCGACCGCGACGATGTCGCCGCCCCGCATCGCGAACTGGAACAGCAGGGACTCGCCCATGCCGCGCGCGATCGCGACGAAGGTCTCGGCGCTGAGGTAGGGCTCGCCGCCCCGTTGCCGGAAGGTCGTGCGGTGCAGTTCCCAGGCCATGAGCACCTCGGTGCGCGTGGCCTCGTCGCCGCGGACGGCGCGGAAGCTGATGCCGTCCTCGGCGACGCGCCGGCGCTCGCGCTTGGCCTTCTTGCGCTTGTCGGCGGTGAAGCCGGCCAGGAAATCATCGAAGCAGGCGTAGCCGCGGTTGCGCCAATGGAACTGGCAGTCGCGCCTCATGAGCCAGCCCTCGCGCGCGGCCAGGACCGCCCGGTCGGCCTCGTCCGCGAACAGCAGGTGGGTCGAGGACAGCCCCCGCTCGTCGGCCGCGCCCTCCAGCGCCGCGAGCAGCAGCGGCACGACGCGTCGGCGGTCGAGGCCGGTGCGCACCAGCAGCCGCGGCCCCGTCGCCGGCGTGAACGGCGCGGCGACCACGAGTTTCGGGTAGTACTCGAGCCCATGCCGCGCGTAGGCCTGCGCCCAGGCGAAATCGAACACGAACTCGCCGTAGGAGTTGCTCTTGAGCCAAGCCGGCGCGGCGGCGGCGAGGCCGCGGTCGTCGGACAGCGTGACGATGAACGGCCGCCAGCC
>RFTM01000471.1 GCA_009923475.1 Gammaproteobacteria bacterium
GGATGCGCGCCGAGGACACCACGCCCGGCAACCCCGCCCCGGGATGCGTGCCCGCGCCGACGAGGTAAAGACCCTCGACCTCCTCGCTGCGGTTGTGCGGCCGGAACCAGGCGCTCTGGAAGAGCTGCGGCTCCATCGCGAAAGCCGCGCCCTTCCAGGACGACAACCGGTCCTGGAAATCCTGCGGCGTCAGCATGAACGAGGTGGTGAGCGACTCGCCGAGCCCCGGCAGCAGCGTGGTCTCGAGCCGGCGCTGCACCGCCTCGCGGTAGGGCTCGGCGCGTTCGCGCCAATCCGTGCCGCTGCCGAGGTGCGGCACGGGCGCGAGCACGTAGAAGGCGTCGTGGCCCGGCGGCGCGAGCGACGGGTCGCTGGCCGTCGGGCGGTGCAGGTAGAGGCTGAAATCCTTGGCCAGCACCTTGCGCTTGAAGATGTCGTCGAGCAGGCCGCGGTAACGCGGACCGAGCACCATGGTGTGGTGGTAGACGTCCTCGTAGCGGCGCCGGGTGCCGAAGTACCAGACGAAGAGGCTCATCGAGTACCGGGCGCGCTCGAGCTTGGCATCGGTCCAACGGCGGCGCGGATGCCCGCCGAGCAGCTTGCCGTAGGTCCAGGCCGCATCGGCGTTCGACACGACGATGTCCGACTCGATGACCTCGCCGCTCGCGAGCCGCACGCCGCGCGCCCGGCCGCGCTCGACCAGCACCTCTGCGACCTCGGCGCCGCAGCGCAGCGTGCCGCCCGTGCCGCGCACCAGGTCGACGATGCCGTTCATGAGCGCGCCGACGCCGCCCACGGCGTAGTGCACGCCATAGGTGCGCTCGAGGTGGGCGATCAGGCAGTAGTAGGCGGTGGTGGTGAAGGGGTTGCCGCCGATCAGCAGCGGATGGAAGCTGAACAGCAGCCGCAGCTTGTCGCTGCGGAAGAAGCGCGAGACCTCCTGGTACACCGAGCGGTAGCCGCCGAGCCGCAGCAATCCCGGCGCGGCGGCGAACAGCGCGCCGACCTCGTGGAACGGCTGCTCGGCCTGCTGCGCGAAGGCGACCTCGAAGATGCGCCGGCTCTTGTCGAGGAAACGGTCGAAGCCGGCCACGTCGGCGGGCTCGATGCGCGCGATCTGGGCGCGGACGGAATCAAGGTCGGCGCTGTAGCGGAACACGTCGCCGTCATCGAACCGCACCTGGTAGAACGGGTCGATGGCGCGCAGCGCGACGTGGTCGGCGAGGCGCTTGCCGCAGATCGCCCAGAGATCCTCGAAGAGGTAGGGCGCGGTGATGATGGTCGGGCCGGCATCGAAGGTGTAGCCGTCGCGGCGGTGGACGTAGGCGCGGCCGCCGGGCGCATCGAGCTTCTCGAGCACGGTGACCCGATAGCCGCGCACCCCGAGCCGCACCGCCGCGGCGAGACCGCCGAAACCGCTGCCGATGACGATCGCGTGCTTCATGTGTCCACGATAACCCGCAGCGCGTCAGGAAGGAACCGCGACGCCCTGCGCGCGGGCGTGCGCGAGCACGAGCTCGCCGTCGGGCTTCAGGAGCGATGCGAGGCGCGGTGCCAGTTCGCACAGCGGCCCGGAGAGAATGTTCGCGAGGAGCAGGTCTGCGGCCAGCGGCGGTGCGGGTGCATCGCTTGCGACCGTCAAAGATTGCGCGACGTCATTGGCGAGCGCGTTATCGAGTGTGGCGGTGAGGGCTTGCGGGTCGATATC
>RFTM01000472.1 GCA_009923475.1 Gammaproteobacteria bacterium
GGCGCTCGCCGCCACCATCGACGACCTGCTCTGGGCCGGCGGCGTGCTGCTCGGCACGCCCGAGCACTTCGGCTACATGTCCGGCGCGCTCAAGGATTTCTTCGACCGCAGTTTCTATCCGGCGCAGGGCCGCACCGAGGGCATGCCGTGGGCGCTGTTCGTGAGCGCCGGCAATGACGGACGCGGCACGGTGACGGCAGTGGAGCGCATCGTCACGGGCTATGGTTGGCAGTCCGTCGCCGAGCCGTTGCGCGTGGTGGGCGAACCGGACGAAGCCGCGCTCGTGCGCTGCCGCGAACTCGGCGCGACGCTGGCCGCGGGCCTCGCGGCCGGCATCTTCTAGGCGGCGGCGCGCGCCTAACCCTTGAGTTTCTTGACGGCCGCGAAGTCGGGCGCGAAGCGCAGCGCCCGGTCGTAGTACTGGTACTCGAGCTCGCGGTCGTCGGTGAGCTTGGCGCATCGGGCCATGGAGAGGTTCGCCTCGGGCGCCCCCCACTGGATCCCCACGCCGTCGCGCGTCACCCCGCCGTCGGGATCGTCGCCGTAGGATTCGACGACGGACTGGAACTGCTTGCAGGCCTCTTTCTGGTCGCCGAAGAACGCCGGCCCGAACCACAGCAGCAGGGCGTCGACCGTGTTGGCGCGGGGGTTGCGCGGCGCAAGCCGCCGCGCCATCGAGGCGTCGTCGGCGGCCTCCGACTTGTGCATGAACCAGTTGATGAAGCTGGTGGCCGCGAGGTAGGTGTGGCAAAGGCCGCGCAGCGCGTAGGCATCGGCGAAGCGCGGGCTGCGCTCGATGGCGGCGTCGAGCGCCTTGACGCAGGCCTCGCCGGCGGCCTCCATCTGCTCTTCGCGCCGCGCCTCGCGCGCCAGCAGCATGACGCGGAACTTGACGAAGGCGTAGCCGTAGAGCCTGGCGGCGTCCTTCGAGCTGCCCCAGGAGCGCGCGCCCGACTCGATGCGCGCGAGCTCCGCGCGGTCGGACCGCAGGAAGGCGCCCTGCGCGCGGTTGCCGAGCGACGAGACCTCCTCGGAGAAGCCGACCTGAGCCTCGGCGGGCCGGGGCGCGCAGGCGAGGGCCACCGCCAAGGCGGCGAACGCCGCCGACCGCAGGGCGCGGGGGTCACAGAGGGTCCGGTAGATGCGCTTCATGCCTTGCACTCCTGTCGTCAAAGAATGCACCAGCCGTGTTCCATGGCCGTCGCGGAGCAAGGCTCAATGATATCAGCGCCGCCGCGGGAACGCTGCAGCGTCTGCGCCACAGGGGCTTCGGTCCTACCGGCCGAGGGCGCGCTTCGCCGCCGCGAAACCGGGGGCCAGCGCCAGGGCGCGCTCGAAGGACTTGCGGGCACCGACGGCGTCCCCGGCGTCGCGGGCGCAGCGCCGGCGATCACGCTGTCGTTCACGCAGTTGTTCACCTTCCGGGCTGCTCGCGGATACGCCGGGCGAACACGCCCATCACTTCGCGGTACAGCGCATCGCCGAGCACGCTGTCCTCGTTGCCGTGATCGACGTTGGGATTGTCGTTCACCTCGATGAGATAGCACGCGTCGCCGACCTGCTTCACGTCGACGCCGTAGAGTCCGTCGCCGATGAGGCCGGCGGCGCGCACTGCGGTCTCGATCACGGCGCGCGGCGCTTCGCTCACCGCCATCGCGAGCGTGCGGCCTTCGACGCGGTTGCCGGTATCGCGTTTGATCACCTG
>RFTM01000473.1 GCA_009923475.1 Gammaproteobacteria bacterium
TCCCACGGCCAACCACCTGCCGGTGGAGCGCTTCGTCACGCCCGAGGAGTTCGACCGCTACCGCGGCTGGGCGCTCGAGCGCGGCTTCCGCGAATGCGTCTCGGGGCCGCTCGTGCGCTCCAGCTACCGCGCCGAGCAGGCGCTCGCCGGCGACAACGCCGGCCTCGACAACCGCGCGCTCGCGGCGGGAGCCTCCCATCCTCGTCCGTGACCTGGGCCGCGTCGGGTACCTCGAGACCTGGCGCGCGATGCAGGACTTCACCGACCGTCGCGGGCCTGCCACCGAGGACGAGATTTGGGTGCTCGAACACGAACCGGTGTTCACGCTCGGCATGAACGCCGACCCTGCGCACCTGCTTGCACCGGGCGACATCCCGGTGGTGAAGGTCGACCGCGGCGGGCAGGTGACCTACCACGGGCCCGGCCAACTGGTGGTCTATCCCTTGGTGGACCTGCGCCGCGCGGGGCTCGGCGTGCGGGACCTGGTGACGGCCCTCGAACAGGCGGTGATCGCCACGGTGGCAGGGTGGGGCATCATGGCCGCCACGCGGCCGGGGGCCCCCGGCGTGTACGTCGCCGAGGCCAAATTGGCCAGCGTCGGGATACGGGTCCGGCGCGGAGCGAGTTATCATGGGCTGTCAGTCAATGTTGACATGGACCTCGGGCCGTTCGGGCGCATCAACCCCTGCGGCCATGAGGGCCTGGCGATGACCCAGGTGGCGGCTCTCGGCGGGCCACGCGAGGTCGGAGCCGTGGCGGGGGTGCTCGTGCCTGAACTGCGCCGATCCTTGGAGGCCCATGCCCATGAAAGTCCCCGCCCATTCCCCTGAAGACATCGCGGCCGTGCGCCGGCTGCTCGCCTACATCGGCGAGGACCCGGACCGCGAAGGCCTGCTCGAGACCCCGGCGCGTTTCCTCAAGGCCTGGGAGGAATACACCCGCGGCTACCGCATGAACCCCGAGGAGATCCTGAAGTCCTTCGAGGACGGCGCGCAGAGCGTCGACGAGATGGTCATCGTGCGCGACATCCCGGTGTATTCGCTCTGCGAGCACCACCTCGCGCCGTTCTTCGGCAAGGCGTACGTGGGCTACGTGCCCGACAAGCGCATCCTCGGGCTCTCGAAGATATCGCGGCTGGTCGAGATCTTCGGCCGCCGCCTGCAGGTGCAGGAGCGGCTCACCAACCAGATCGCCGACGCGCTCGACACCCACCTCAAGCCGCTCGGCGTGGCGGTGGTCCTCGAGTGCCGTCACATGTGCATGGAATCCCGCGGCGTGCGCCACACCGGCACCGCCACCGTGACCTCCGCGCTGCGCGGCAACATCAAGACCAACGCCGACACCCGGCGCGAGTTCCTGTCGCTGATCGGGCGCTGAACGCGCTCAGATCACCATCAGCACGCCTTCGGTGGCGGCGAGCGCCCCCACCAAAGCGGTGACCTGCTCGCGGCTGCGCGCGACGATGACGTAGGTGATCGAGGTGAAGTTGCCGGCGCCGCTCGCGCGCTCGGTGACCCGCGCCGGGTCGAGGTCGGGCGCGTGCCCGACCACCACCGCATCGATCCGCGGGCGCAGTTCCCGGCCCGTCCTGCCGACCACCTTGATGGGGTAGTCGGTCGGGAACTGCAGCGGGCTCTGCGCCGGGTCGATGCCGCCGTCGGTCACCATGGCTGTCCGGCGAGCTCGGCCTGCAGC
>RFTM01000474.1 GCA_009923475.1 Gammaproteobacteria bacterium
GGCGCAGGTCGGCGGCGAGCTGGTGCACGGGCTGGTCGCGGTGCAGCCGCAGCGTGCGCATCGAGGCGTGGGTCACCTCGAAGGGCCGCTGGAACTCGGGGTCGATGCGCAGCAGCCAGTTGTAGTTGTAGGAGTCGGACTCGCGGCGGCGGAACTCGCGCACCGTCTCGACGCCACGGTCCATGATGCGCGCGACCTCGGCCGGGTCGTCGACGACGATGCGGATGCGCTCGAGCGCGGTCGGCCCCAGCGTGCCGGCGAGGAAGGCGCGGATGCGCTCGAAATATTCCGCGCTCGCGCGCGGACCGGTGAGCACCAGCGGGAACGGATGCGCGGCGTTGGCGGGGTCGAGCAGGATGCCGAGCAGGTAGAAGATCTCCTCGGCGGTGCCGACGCCGCCCGGGAACACGACAAGGCCGTGCGCGACGCGCACGAAGGCCTCGAGCCGCTTCTCGATGTCCGGCAGGATCACGAGGTTGTTGACGATCGGGTTCGGCGGCTCGGCGGCGATGATGCCGGGCTCGGTGAGGCCGATGTAGCGGCCGCCGACGATGCGCTGCTTGGCGTGGCCGATGGTCGCGCCCTTCATCGGGCCCTTCATGGCACCGGGGCCGCAGCCGGTGCAGACATCGAGCGCGCGCAGGCCGAGCTCGTAGCCGACCTTCTTGGTGTACTCGTACTCGGTGCGGCTGATCGAGTGGCCGCCCCAGCAGACGACGAGGTTCGGCCGCAGCTTGTGGCCCATCAGCCGCGCGTTGCGCAGGATGTGGAACACGGCGTTGGTGATCGACTGCGGCTTCGTGAGGTCGAAGCGGCCGCTGTCGACGACCTCGTTGGCGGTGTAGACCACGTCGCGGAGCACCGCGAACAGCAGCTCCTTGGTGCCGCGGATCATCTGCCCGTCGACGAAGGCCATGGCCGGCGCGTTCTTGATCTCGAGCTTCACGCCGAAGGAGTGGCGCACCAGCTTGATGTCGAAGTCGCGGTAGCGCTCGAAGATGGCGCGCGCGTCGTCGGTATCGCTGCCGGCGTTGAGCACGGCGAGCGCGCAGCGCCGGAACAGCGGGTAGAGGCCGCCCTGCCCGCTCGACAGCAGCTGCTCGATCTCCTCCTGCGACAGCGTCTCGAGCGCGCCGCGCGGCGCGACGCGCGCGTCGACGGATTCGGGGATGACGATGCTGGTCTCCATGGGGACCTCAGGGACGGATGTCGATCGGCGTGTTGGAGGGCACCAGCAGCCAGAACTCCATCATGTCGGCGTTGCTGAGCGCGATGCACCCGTCGGTCCAGTCCTCGCTCTCGTAGTAGCGCGCCGAGCGCTTGGGCTCGTTGGGCTGGCCGTGGACCATGATCATGCCGCCCGGGCGGCGGCCGATCTTGCGGGCGCGCGCGGTGTCGGCGGCGTTCGGGTAGGAGACATGCATGGAGAGGAAGAACTCGCTGCGCGGGTTGCGCGCGCCCAGCATGTAGCGGCCCTCCGGCGTGCGCGAATCGCCCTCGAACAGCTTGTGGCCGACGGGGTCGCCGCCGAGCGCGATGCGGAACTCGCGCAGCTGCTCGTCGCCCTGGAAGATCTCGAGGCGGCGCTGACCCTTGTGCACCACCACATGCGTCGCGATCGGCAGGTCGGAGTCGCGCAGCCGCGCGGTGCGCGCATCGAAGGACGGCGTCGAAGAGGCGCTGGCG
>RFTM01000475.1 GCA_009923475.1 Gammaproteobacteria bacterium
CGCGGACCGATCCGGGCAGGCCGGCGACGCACTCGCGGATCACCGCGATGAGCTGGCCGGGGTCGGCCGCAAGCTCGCGTCGGGCGAGCTGGGCGCCGACCTCCAGCGCCAAGCGGGCGAGCTCGTGCGTCGTCTCTTCATCGACGCGATCGAGCGGTGCGATCATCTGGCGCGCGATGCCGTCGAGCATCCTCAGGCGGGCGTCGAGCTCGGCCACGCGGTGCGCGGCCTCCGCGGCGGCCGATGCCAGACCCTCGCTGCGGCCGCGCTCGTAGCCCGCCGCGCGCGCGGCTTGCGCCTCGTCGTCGAGCGACGCCGCCGATATCTGCTTGCCACGGTAGGTGATGAGCGGGCCCGCGACCGCGGGCGGCGACCATGACGCGCCGACCTCCGAACGGATCACGCGCCGCGCGGCGCGCGAAGCCTCGCCGCCGAACGGTTCCGGCTCAGACATAGTCTTCGCCGGCCACCGGGCCGAGGTTGATGGTGCCCTCTTCCGCCAAGCGACGCGCCGTGGCGGTGATCTCCTTCTGCGCGGCCTCTACTTCGGCGAGTCGCACCGGCCCGCGCGCCTCAAGGTCGTCACGCAAGGTCTCGGCCGCACGCTGCGACATGTTCTTGAAGATCTTGGCCTTCAGCGTCTCGTCGGTCGCCTTGAGGGCGAGCAGCAGCATGTCGGTCGGCACCTGGCGCAGCACTTCCTGCATCGCGCGGTCCTCGAGACCGATGAGGTCGTCGAAGGTGTACATCAGGTCCTGGATCCGCGTGCCGAGCGGTTCGTCGATGGCGGTGATCTGGCCGATGAGCGCCGTCTGCGCCTTCGGCGTCAACGCGTTGAGTATCTCGGCGACGGTCCGCGGTCCCCCGACGCCCGCCGCCTGCATGCGGCCAGCGCCCTGGAACTGCCGCTCCATGACATAGTGCAGTTCCTGCAACGCCGCAGGCTGCACGCCGTCGAGGGTCGCCACGCGCAGCATCAGGTCGCTGTGCATCGACTCCGGGAGCAGCGCGAGGATCTTCGCGGTCTTCTCGGGCTCCAGATAGGAGAGCACCAGCGCGATGATCTGCGGATGCTCGTTGCGGATCAGGTCCACGACCGTGCGCGGCTCCATCCACTTGAGGGTCTCGAGCCCCTTGCTCGCGCGGCCGAGCTGGATCTGGTCGAGCAGCCCGGAGGCCTCGTCCTCGCCCATCGCGCCGATCAGCGCCTTGCGCACGAAATCGGTGGTGCCGCTGCCGAGCGAGGTCTGGCGCTCGGCCTCGTTCATGAAGGTCGACATGACGTCGTTGATCTCGTCGCGCGTCACGTCCGCGATCGCGGTCATCGCCGTGCCGACGAGCTGCACGTCCTGCGGCGACATGTGCCGCAGCACCTCCGCGGCCTCCTTCTCGCCGAGCGTCAGCAGGAATATCGCGGCGCGATCGACGCCGTTGCGCGTCGTGCCGCCCTGGAATCCGTCAGCCATCGGTCGCCACCCACTTCTTTACGACCAGCGCCACCCGAGCCGGGTCCTCGCCGACCAGTGCGCGCGCCTGCGCGATCTGGTCCTCGTAGGCCGAGCGCGACGCGGCGGCGTTCGCCGCGGCCGCTGGAGGCGGAGCCGTTGGCGCTGCCCGGCATGGTCGGCGCCGATGGCGGCGCTGTGATGACCGAGGCGATGGCGCGGGCCGCCGGCACCG
>RFTM01000476.1 GCA_009923475.1 Gammaproteobacteria bacterium
CCGAACACCAGGGTGACCGGGAATCCGACGGCGAAGATGTTGAGCGTCGGCGCGGCGCGGCTGATCAGCCCGAAGCCGATGTTGGCGACCAGCAAGGCCGTCAAGCCGGGCAGCGCGATAGACAGCGCGCCCGAGAACAGCAGCGTGCCGGAGCCGACGAGCTTCATCAGGCCGTCGACGCCCAGCCCGTCGAGGCCGACCGGCATCGTCCGGAACCCGTCCACCAACAGCCGGATCACCGCGAGGTGCCCGTCGAGGGCGAGGAAGGTCATCACCATCAGGATCACGTAGAACTGGCCGATCGCCGCCGTCGATGCGCCGCGCAGCGGATCGACGTTGAACGCGAACGAGAGTCCCATGGAGTTGGCGAGCAACTGCCCCGCAAGGCCCAGCGCGTCGAACATCAGCTGCAGCACGAAACCGATCGCGACGCCGATCAGCACCTGTTGCGCCAGCACCAGCAGCCCGGGCAGCGAGAGCGGCGCGATGTCGGGCGCCGGCGGCAGCAGCGGCACGATGAGCCAGGCGATGGCGCCGGCGAGCACGATGCGAAGCCGCGGGGGCACGAAGCCCGCGCCGAACACCGGCGCGACCATCAGGCAGGCCGCGATGCGGAAGAACGGCCAGAGCCAATCCCCGAGCCATCCCTGCAGCTGCGATGCGGCGATGTTCAGCATCGGTTCACCGGATCATCGACGGGATGCTCTCGATGAGCTCCCGCGTGTAGGACACGATGACCTTGAGCATCCACGGCCCGGCGACCACCATGGTGACCGCCATGCCGACCAGCTTGGGGATGAACGAGAGCGTCATCTCGTTGATCTGCGTCGCGGCCTGGAAGATGCCGACCAGCAGGCCGATGACGAGCGCGGTGAGCAGCAGCGGCATCGCCAGCAGCAGCATGGTGCCGAGCGCTCCCGTGCCGACCGACATGACCGCCTCCGGGCTCACCGGACGAAGCTCCCGGCGAGCGTGCCCATCACCAACGACCATCCGTCCACGAGCACGAAAAGCATGAGCTTGAAGGGCAGCGAGATCAGCACGGGAGACAGCATCATCATGCCCATCGACATGAGCACGCTCGCGACCACGAGGTCGATGATCACGAACGGGATGAACAGCAGGAAGCCGATCAGGAAGGCCGTCTTGAGCTCGCTCGTGACGAAGGCCGGTACCAGGATGGACAGCGGCACGTCGGTGGGCTTGTCATACCCCTTGCCGCCCGCGATCTGCACGAAGGTCGAGATGTCCGTTTCGCGCGTCTGCTCCAGCATGAAGGCCTTGAGCGGGACGACGGCGCGGTCCAGCGCCGTCACGGTGTCGATGGTCCCCGCGTTGTACGGCACGATCGCCTCGGCGTTGATCCTGTCGAACGTCGGCGCCATCACGAAGAAGGTCATGAAGAGCGCGAGGCCGATCAGCACCTGGTTCGGAGGGGTCTGCCCGGCGCCGATCGCCTGGCGCAGGATGCCGAGCACGATGATGATGCGGGTGAAGGCGGTCATCATCAGGACCACCGCCGGCAACAGCGTCAGCGCCGTCATCAGCAGCAGCACCTGCAGCGTCAGGCTGTAGGTCTGGCCGCCGCTGCTCGCCTGCTTCACCGTCAGCGCCGGCAGACCGATGCTGAGGCCGGGGTCGGCCGCGAGGGCGAGACCGGGCAACAACGCGAGGCCCCCG
>RFTM01000477.1 GCA_009923475.1 Gammaproteobacteria bacterium
GGCGGCTGGCCGGGCGCGCCCCGGACCGCCACGCCAGTCGGGTCGGTGCTCGATGGCCTGGGAATGCTGGGGCCGCTGAGCCGCGCCGAAATCGCGCTGACCGACACCCTTGCGGGTCCGCGCGGCAATGCCGTGCCCGACTGCGCGGGCAGCCCGTCGTCGTCGGCCCAAGCTGAGCCCGCCAGTTTGCCGCCGGCCGCGCCCGAGCGCAGCGCGGGGAACCCCTTTGATGTGGTGACCGGCGCCAAGCACGAGCACCGCATCGATCTGGTGCTGCCCGCTGTCGACACGGTCACCGCCATGGATGCGAGCGGCCGGGCAACCGGCGCGCTCGAGCAGGTCTCGGCCGGCGAGTCGCTGATCCTGCAGTTCAGCCGGTTCTATTCGAGCGCCAACGCGTTCTCGCTGTCCCTCGGGCCTGGCTGGAGCCACAGCTTCGACACGCGGCTCGCCCGCCGGCGCCTCGCCCGCGCGCCGGGGGCCGGCCTGCCGGCGGCCGAACTGCAACTGCTGCAGGCCGATGGTCGGCGGATCACGATGCAGCCGGTCACGCGACTCGCCGAGGGCCGGGTTCGCTACCAGGGCGCCGATCTGTCCGACGGGGTGGTCGAGGAGGACGCACAGGCGCCCGACCATCCCTGGGTCTGGCGCTGGCCGTCCGGTCGCCGGCTGGTGTTCGATACGCGCGGCAGGCTTTCCCAGGTGCAGGCCCCCGACCTGGACCGCTTGCTGCTGGCCTATGACGAGCAGGGGCGACTCGCACGGGTGGAAGATCGCCACGGTCGGGCGATCCGGCTCGTCCACCAGGCGGGGCGTCTGATCGAGCTGGCACTGCCCGACGGCCAGTCGATCCGTTATGCGTATGACAGCGAGCGGCGGCTCACCGGGGTGCGCTATCCGGATGGTCGGCTGGTTCAGCACCATTACGAGGACGCCGCGGGCGCGGGCAGGCTCACCGGTACCACCGAGCCCGATGGACGGCGCAGCCGTTTTCGCTACCAGGCTGACGGTCGGGTCGTGGCGAGCGTGGGTGATGTGAACGAACCCCACACAGAACTGCTCGCGCAATACCGGTTGGACGATGCCGGCGGACACGCGGGCGAAACCGAACTCGTCTTTCGTGGCGCGCGCACCCGGTATCGATGGCGGATTGCGTCATCGGGCGAGCCGGCGCTGGTGGCGGCCGACGGTCCGGGCTGCCCGCTTTGTCCGAGCGTCGCGCAGGCCGTCCAGCGTGATGCGCAGGGCCGGCCGGTTGGCATCGGCATCTGGCGGCTGGTCTACGACGCCTCGGGCCGGGTGGCGAGTCTGGTGCGGGGAACCGACGCCGAGGCGCCGGTATGGCGGTTCAGCTATCCAGACGCGGATCCGCTTGCGCGGCCGACCGCGATTGATGCGCCGGGTGTACTCATGGGCAGGCGGCGACACATCGAACTTGCGTACAACGATCGCGGGCAGATCACCCGGCTGGTCGAGCGAGGGTGGGCGCCCTACTCCGACGGCGTGCGTCCCGTGGCGCGCGCCGTGCGCGTGATTCATGCCGAGATCGGCGATCTCGCGGGCAAGCGGGTTGCGCTCGAACAGCTGGGGCCTGCGCCGATTGGGGCGCCGACGCCTACGTCCACGCCGATGCTGATGCCGATGCCCACGCCCACGCCCGCAGCGGGCGCGGGCGTGGGC
>RFTM01000478.1 GCA_009923475.1 Gammaproteobacteria bacterium
CAGCGCGAGCCAGGTGGACAGGTAAACGACCAGCAGCACCATGGCGAGCGGCAACAGGCCGAACACGGTCGCGAGCCTGCGGACGCCGCTGCGATCGAACGTCAGGTAGAGGCGTTGCCCTGCGCGGTCCGTGACGAGGATGACGGCGTCCGCGCCGTCGATGCTGCGGTCGTGGTACCCGGCCGAGAGGTTCGCGAGCGCCGGGGGTGCCTCATCGAGGTAGCCGGTGAGGTTCAAGGTGCCCGGCAGCGGGAAGCCCTCGTCGCGCTCGCGTTGCGACCAGAAGTGGGCGGCCTCCTCGCGCAAGGCCTGGCGGATCAGCACTTCCTCGAGCAGCAGGCCGGAGAGGAACGCGCCGACCACCGCTGCCACGCCGATGAACAGCGCCTGCAGCAGGAACGTGCGGCCGAGCCGCGCACGGACCCCGTTCGCCTTACCGACCATCGTCCGCCGCGAGCCGGTAGCCCGCGCCCGGGATCGTGTGCAGCAGCGGACGCTCGAACGGCTTGTCGATCGCCTTGCGCAGCGTGTAGAGGTGGCTACGCAGGGTGTCGCTGTCCGGGAGCAGGTCGCCCCAGACCTCGCGCTCGAGTTGCTGGCGCGACACGACCCTTGGCGAGGCGCGCATCAGCGCGGTGAGCAGCTTCAGGCCGATCGGCGTCAGCGCGAGCGACTGGCCGCCGCGCGTGACCTGCAGCGTGGCGGTGTCGAGGGTGAGGTCGTCCACCGTGTAGGTCTCGCGCGTGACGGCCCCGCGGTGACGGCGCAGCAGGGTGCGCAGCCGCGCCTCCAGTTCGCGCACCTCGAACGGCTTGACGAGGTAATCGTCGGCGCCGGCGCCGAGCCCGGTGATCTTGTCGTCGAGGGTGTCGCGGGCCGTGAGCATCAGCAGCGGCGTGTCGTTGCGGGCCTCCTCGCGCAGCTTGCGGCATACGGACAAGCCGTCGAGGCCGGGCAGCATGACGTCGAGCACGATCACATCGTAGGGGTTCGTCACCGCGAGATGCAGTCCCGTGATGCCGTCCGCCGCATAGTCGACGGCGAACCCGCGGTCCTCGAGGAAGTCGACGATCGCGCCGGCGATGTCGCGGTGGTCCTCGATGAGCAGGACAGCGGGCTGTCTCGGGTCGTCTGCGATGACGGTCATCCCGCCTCCGACCCTCAACTCTGCGCCAGCAGGCCCAACTCGGCGGAGTCGCGGCGATAGCGCAGCGTCCGTCCGCCGTCCATCTTGCTGTCGAGCGCCACCCAGTCGCCGCCGTCGGCGGTGTACGCCAGCGTGATGTCGATGCCCTGACCCTTGAGCGCATAGCGCTTCACGAC
Source organism: Gammaproteobacteria bacterium (assembly GCA_009923475.1). Lineage (GTDB taxonomy): Bacteria > Pseudomonadota > Gammaproteobacteria > Steroidobacterales > Steroidobacteraceae > UBA964. Next base: position 1,324 of record RFTM01000478.1, read on the forward strand.
GATGTCGCGTTGGCCGATGCGCAGGCGGTCGGGTCCGAGCGGGGCGATCCGCACCGGCACGTACTCGCCGGTCTGCGAGTTGAGCAGGCGCTGGCTCCGCAGCAGCAGCTGCTTGTCCCAGTAGGCGAAGCTCGCCACGCAGTCGCCGAGCTGACGCTCACCCTGTCCCGTGGCGACCACGAAAGCCGACCCGCGGTCCCGGCCGTTGACGGAGTATTTCCTGCCGTTCGAGTCGGTGCGCGCATCGATGGACTGCAGGCAATCACCCCGCCAGACTTCCGTGTTGCGGTGCTCGTAAGCGAATGCGGTGATGCGCAGCAGCTTCACCTTGAACTCGGCCTGGGTCGCGATGCGCGT
>RFTM01000479.1 GCA_009923475.1 Gammaproteobacteria bacterium
CGACTTGCCGATGAGGTCGGCCACGCGGATGGTGGCGCCGCCGCCGGTGAACAGGCCCCGCTGGCCCTCGGGCAACGCGAAGTAGGTCGTGGCGTCGGCCACGCGGATATGCGCCGCGCTCGCGAGCTCGAGCCCGCCACCGACCACCGCGCCCTTGAGCGCGGCGATGATGGGCACGCCGCCGTACTCCATCTTGTTGAAGGCCTCGTGCCAACGCAGGCAGACCTGCCAGAACTCGGCAGGCGTGCGGTCGGCGCGGTGGTGCTCGATGAGGTCCAGCCCGGCGCAGAAATGATCGCCCGCGGCCGCAAGCACGATGGCCCGTGCCCCCGCGGCCTGCGCGCCCGAGAAGAGTCGCACCAGTTCCTCGATGGTGGCGGCGTCGAGCGCGTTGCGCTTGGCGGGACGGTTGAGGGTGACGGTCCACACTCCGTCGGCTTCGCGCTCGACGAGCAGGTTGTCGTAGGTGTCCGTCTTGACTTCGGTCATCGCAGCCGCTCCGATCAGATGAAGGGCAGCTCGACGAGCGTGCCGGGTTGCATGATGCCACCGACCCGCGCCTCGACGCGCGCGCCCACGGCGCAGCTGCGGTCGATGAGCGCGAAGCCGATGTTCTTCTTGAGGCGGTAGGAGAAGATGCAGTTGGTGAGGTCGCCGACCTTGCGCCCGCCCTGGTAGATCGGGTTCCAGAGGAACCCCGGCTTCACCGGCTCGCCGGCGTCGAGCACGATGCCGAGCGTATGCCGCCGCGGGCCTTCCGCCGCGATGCGCCGCAGGGCCTGGATGCCGATGGTGTCGTCGGGCACGCCGAGGTCCACATACTTGCCCATGCGGACTTCATAGGGGTTCGTGCTGCGGTCGGTGTCGCCGCCGTAGGAGACCAGCCCCGACTCGACGCGCTCGCACCAGTTCGGGCCGCCGGGACCGATGCCGTAGGGTCGGCCCGCTTCCTTGAAGATGTTCCACAAGCGCGTGCCCTGCGTGCCGTCGCGCAGGTAGATCTCGAAGCCGCCCTGCTTCGACCAGCCCGAGCGCTGCACCACCACCGGGATGCCATCGACCTGCGTCTCGCGGAACCAGAAATATTTGATGCCGCGCACCCAGTCGCCGCAGACGCCCGCGACCACATCCTCCGCCTTCGGGCCCTGGATGGCCCGGCCCCTTGAGCTGCACCTGCCGCTCGACCGCCACATCCCACTGGCTGACGCCGTTGATGAGCCGCCAGTACTCGCCCTCGGGGTCGCCGAAAGCGGTCGGCATCAGCATGTGGTTGTAGGTGGTGAAGGCGGTGACGCCCTCGGCGAGCGTCGCTTCGAAGAAAGGCGAGGGGCGCAGGCGCGCCGACGGGGTGATGCCGAACAAGGAGCGCTCCGGGTCAGAACCAGTTGTAGTTGAAGGAGATGCTGACGCGCTCGGTCGCGACCGGGTTGGCCATGACCTCGTGCCGCAGCCAGCTCTCGAACAGCACCACCTGCCCCGCGCGCGCCGGCACGGTGTGCCAAGGCTGCAGGCCGGGCGCGGCGTCGCGCCGCCGCGGCGGCGCCGCCATGAAGCGGTCGAGCCGCGGATCCTCGAACTTGAGACCGGGCGCGCCGCGCGGGGTGCGCACGTAGTAGGTGCCGCTGATCGTCGACAAGGGATGCAGGTGCAGGCTGTGCGCG
>RFTM01000480.1 GCA_009923475.1 Gammaproteobacteria bacterium
GGCCGCGCCAACTCCGTGATGACGCTCGGCGCCGCATGCGGCGCGGGGCTCTCGCTCGCCGCCGGCGGCGCCGTCATCCAGTGGGTCACGGAGACGGGGGTCCACAGCGTCGGCTTCCTGGAAGGGTTCCGCGGCTGGCAGGCCGCGTTGCTGCTCGCCGCCTTGCCCGGCCTGCCGCTCGGCGTGCTGGTGCTGCTGACGGTGCGCGACCCGCGTGCGCGGCGCTCCGTCGCACCGGCCGCGGGCGCGCCGCCGCCCACGGAGCGTCCGCTGCTGGCGTTCATGCGCGCGAACCGCCGGACGCTGGTCACCTTGGGCCTCGCCTATCCGCTCGCCGCCACCGCGACGAACGGCTGGTTGGCTTGGACCCCGACCTTCCTGATGCAGCAGTTCGGTCTCGACGTGGCCGAGACGGGACGGATCTTCGGCGGCCTGCTCCTGACGAGCGGCCTCATCGGCATACCCCTGGGCGGCATCCTCATGGACCGGATGTTCATGCGGCGTGGCGGCGACACCGCCATCGTGCTGTCCGCGCTCGCGTGGCTCGTGGCCGCGGTGCTTGGCGCCCTGGCGGCCACCGCAGGCCACCTCGCCGTCGCCGTGGCGCTGCTCGGCGGGCTTTTCCTTGTCGTCAACATGGTCGTCGTGGTGCCGATCCTCGCGATGCAGCTGATTGCACCGCCCGGGGTGCTGGCGAGGCTGGTCGCGATGCTGGCGTTCATATCGACGCTCGTCGGCGCCGGGCTCGGTCCGACCCTCGTCGCCGCGATCAGCGAGGGCGTCTTCGGTTCCATGGACGCGCTCGGCAAGGCGCTGGCCATCGTGACCTTGGTGTTCTTCCCGCTCAGCATCGTCATGCTGATGGCGGCGCGAAGACCGTTCGCGCGCAGCTTGGCGATGAGGGGTGGATGATCGTGCGCAGCATCCGGAGCCGCTCCGGGAGGGCAGGGACATGACCGACGACCTGGGCATCGACGCTTTGCACGGCTGGATGCGCGACATCCGCCGCGACCTGCACGCCCATCCCGAGCTCGCCTTCGAGGAAGTGCGCACGGCGGAGCGCGTGGCGCGCGAGCTGCGGGAGATGGGCGTCGGCTGCGTGACCGGCATCGGCGGCACGGGCGTGGTGGCGACGATCGCCGGCGAGCCCGGTGAGGGCGCCATCGGCTTGCGCGCCGACATGGATGCGCTGCCCATCGAGGAGGCCAACACTTTCGCGCACCGGTCGCGCAACGCTGGGCGTTTCCACGGCTGCGGCCACGACGGCCACACCACGATGCTGCTCGGCGCGGCGCGCGTGCTCGCGGGCCACCGGCGCTTCCGCGGCACCGTGCACCTGATCTTCCAACCCGCCGAGGAGGTCGCCGGCGGCGCGCCCGCGATGATCGCGGACGGTCTCTTCGAACGGTTCCCGATGTCGGCCGTCTACGGCATGCACAACGCGCCGATGATGCCGGCGGGCAGCTTCGCCACCCGTGCCGGTCCGATGCTCGCAGCCCTGCGCAGGTTCGACATCACCGTGACCGGGCGCGGCGGCCACGGCGCCTTCCCCCACCTCTGCGCCGACCCGATCGTCGCGGCCAGCGCGCTCGTGCAGGCGCTGCAGTCGATCGTCAGCCGACGGCTCGACCCGCTGCAGCCGGCGGTGCTGACCGTGTCG
>RFTM01000049.1 GCA_009923475.1 Gammaproteobacteria bacterium
AGGTCCTCGTTGATCTCGTCGGGGATGCGACCGCGGATGTCGTAGGCCTTGAAGGCGGAGAGTTTCATGTGCTCTTGCTGTCCCTGCCGTACCGGTCCTCGAAGCGCACGATATCGTCCTCGCCGAGGTAGCTGCCCGACTGCACCTCGATGATGTGCAGCGGGATCTTCCCGGGGTTCTCGATGCGGTGCTTGGTGCCGACCGGGATGTAGGTCGACTGGTTCTCCTCGAGCAGGAACACCTCTTCGCCGCGCGTGATGCGCGCGGTGCCCGAGACCACGATCCAGTGCTCGGCGCGGTGGTGGTGCAGCTGCAGCGACATCGAGGCGCCGGGGTTCACCGACAGGCGCTTCACCTGGTAGCGCTCGCCGTTCTCGACGCTGTCGTAGGAGCCCCAGGGCCGGAACACCTCGCGGTGCAGCGAATGCTCCGAGCGGCCCGCGGCCTTGATGCGCGCCACCAGTGCCTTCACGTCCTGCACGCGCTCGCGCGGCGCCACGAGCACCGCGTCCTTGGTCTCGACGACCACATGGCCCTCGAGCCCCACGGTCGCGACCAGCCGGCTCTCGCTGAACACGAACGAATCGCGCGTGTCCTCGGCGATGACATCGCCGCGCAGCACGTTGCCGTCGGCATCCGAGCCGACCGCCGCATGCAAGGACGACCACGACCCGACATCGCTCCACCCGGCGGCGAGCGGCACGACCACCGCATCGCGGGTCTTCTCCATCACCGCGTAGTCGATGGAATCGCTGCGGCAGGCGCCGAAGGTCTCGGCGTCGACGCGCACGAAATCGAGGTCGGACTTCGCGGCCCCGGCTGCTGCTGCTGCGGCAGCCGCGATGTCCGGCGCCTGCGCCTCGAGCTCGCGCAGGTAGCGGCGCGCACCGAAGAGGAACATGCCGCTGTTCCAGTAGTACTCGCCCGAGGCCACGAAGCGCTCGGCGGTGGCGAGATCCGGCTTCTCGACGAAGCGGTCGATGGGGTACACCGCCCCGGCCGCGCCCGGATCGATGGGCTGCGCGGCGCGCCGGATGTAACCGTAGCCCGTCTCGGGGCCCTCGGGCACCACCCCGAAGGTGACGAGCCGCCCGGCCTCGGCGGCGGGCAGCGCCGCGCGCACGGCCGCCCGGAAGGCCGCGCCTTCGCGCACCACATGGTCGGCGGGCAGCACCAGCAGCAGCGGGCCGATGTCGTCAGCGCGGTCCGCGCCCAACCCTGCGGCCGCCAAGGCCGCGTGGGCGGCGAGCGCGATCGCCGGCGCCGTGTTGCGACCGACGGGCTCCAACACGATGCGTGCGCCCTCCACGCCCGCCTGACGCAGCTGCTCGGCCACCATGAAGCGGTGGGCGTCGTTGCAGACCACCACCGGCGCGCCGACACCCGGCAGACCCGCCGTGCGGGCGACCGTGGCCTGCAGCATGGTCTCGCTGCCGCCGGCGAGCGGCAGCAACTGCTTGGGGAAATGCTCGCGGGACAGCGGCCAAAGCCGGGTGCCGGAACCCCCCGAAAGGATGACGGGGATGATCACGTCGCGGAGTGTACCGCGACCGACGCGCCCCGCCCGATCGCGTAGTACGTGAAGCCGCGGCGCAGAATCAGCGCGGGGTCGTAGAGATTGCGGCCATCGAAGACCACAGGCGCCGCCAACGTTTCCTTGAGCGCGTCGAAGTCGGGGCTGCGGAACTCCTGCCACTCGGTGACGATGGCGAGCGCGTCCGCGCCCTCCAATGTCTCGGCGGCGCTCGCGCAGAGCGTGAGCGCCGGTCGGTCACCGGTCAGGCGGTCGCCGTACAGACGACGGGTCTCGGCCATCGCCACGGGGTCATAGGCCCGCACCCGCGCACCCGCCGCCCACAGCGCCTCCATCAGCACGCGGCTCGGGGCCTCGCGCATGTCGTCGGTGTTCGGCTTGAAGGCAAGCCCCCAAAGGGCGATCGTGCGCCCCGCGACGCTGCCGCCGTAGTGCGCCACGATGCGACGGAACAGCACCTGCTTCTGCTCGGCGTTGACCGCCTGCACCGCCGCGATGAGCTGCGAGGGCGCGCCCACCTCGGCCGCCGTGTGCTGCAGCGCCTGCACATCCTTCGGGAAGCAGGAGCCGCCATAGCCCGCGCCCGGGTAGATGAAGGCGTAGCCGATGCGCGAGTCCGAGCCGATGCCCTGGCGCACCTTCTCGATGTCCGCGCCCACCTTCTCGGCGATGCCCGCCAGTTCGTTGATGAACGAGATCTTGGTGGCGAGCATGGCGTTCGCCGCGTACTTGGTGAGCTCCGCCGAGCGCGTGTCCATCACGATGAGCCGCTCGCGGTTGCGCGTGAACGGCTCGTAGAGCGCGCGCATGGTGTCGATGGCGCGGGGCGAACCGGTGCCGATGACCACGCGGTCGGGCTTCATGAAGTCGCCGATGGCCGCGCCTTCCTTCAGGAACTCGGGGTTCGAGACCACATCGAAATCATGCTGCACGCCGCGCGCGGCAAGCGCGGCGGCCACCTCGGCGCGCACGCGGTCCGCCGTGCCGACGGGCACGGTCGACTTGTCGACCACGATCCGATAGCCGTCGAGGTGGGTGCCGATGGTGCGAGCCACCGCCAGCACATGGCGCAGGTCGGCGGAGCCGTCCTCGCCCGGCGGCGTGCCGACCGCGATCAGGATGACCTCGCCGTGCGCGACGCCCTCGGCCGCATCGGTCGTGAAGCGCAAACGCCCGGCGCGGGCGTTGCGCTCGATCATGGCGTCGAGTCCCGGCTCGTGGATGGGCACCTCGCCGCGCTGCAAGCGCGCGATCTTCCCGGCATCCACATCGACGCAGAGCACGCGGTTGCCGGCGTCCGCAAAGCAGGCACCGGTGACGAGGCCGACATATCCGGAACCGAAGACCGTGATCTTCAAATTTGCAGCCCCTTCATCACATCGTTGCTGTACGGAACTTCGGTCCGGTGGCGCAAGGCGCACCCTCCGCGACGACGCGCAACCTTACCGTCCGTCTCTCCCGCCGGCAACGCCTTGAGCGGGATACCATGCACGCTGGGTCGAGCGTACCTCGGGACCGAGGCCCGGCTTGATGCCGGATCTCGGCGCTCTACACTGCAGGTAGGCGAGATCATACCGCGTGAGGCCCGCGACCCGGACAACCCGCCACGCGAAATCGAGGGCACAAACCGGTGGAAACGTCCCGATTACCAACACCTGTCCCCGACGGCCATATCGGCCGACACGGCGAACACGCCCCCGGTGACATCGGAGCGCCACTGATGCCGGTGCTGGAAGGCTGACCTCGTCGCCTCACGGCATCACGAGCACCCCCCGACAACCGTACGGTCGGTCCCTGGCGCGATCCGGGACGCTGCCGACATCACCCTGCCGCGTCGCATCGGTGTCGCCTCGGCCGGATCGCGAACAGCCAACTCCCTACAACAGCGCCTGCTGCACACCCCAAGAACCCGGAAAAGCGCCTTGTGCCGGGACGCGCGCGAGATGCATCAAGGCGCCGCTCCACGGCGCGCGCGGACATGGGCCAGCACGCCGCGCAACGACGGCGATACGGCGGCGGACGCGTCGCCCTGCCGCATCGCCTCCGCCACCTCGCCCGCGATCCGCTTGCCGAGCTCGACGCCGAACTGGTCGAAGGCGTTGATGCCCCACACCCGGCTCTGGACGAACACCTTGTGCTCGTAGAGCGCCACCAAGGCACCGAGCGTCGCCGGATCGAGGCGGTCGAAGACCAGCAGCGAGAGCGGCCGCCCGCCCTCCTGCACTTGCTGCGGCGTGACGCCCTCGCCGCGGCGTCCACGCAGGAGAGCCTCGGCCTGCGCCAGCGCATTGGCGATGGCGAGCTCCTGGTGGTCCTCGCGGCCGCAGGACGACCGCAGGCCGATGAGGATGTCGAGCGCGGCGCGCGGCCTGCCCTGATGCAGCATCTGGAAGAAGGAATGCTGCGCCTCGTTGCCGGGCTCGCCCCAGACCACGGGCGCCGTGCCGTAACCCACGGGCTGCCCATCGAGACCCACCCGCTTGCCGTTGCTCTCCATGTCGAGCTGCTGCAGGAAGGCCGGGAAGCGCGCGAGGCGCGAATCGTAGGGCAGCACCGCGAGCGTCGGCAGACGCTCGCAGTCGATGTTCCAGACCCCGAGCAGCGCCATCAGCACCGGCAGGTTCCGCGACCACGGCGCCTCGCGGAAGTGCTGATCCATGGCATGGGCGCCCGCCAGCAATTCACCGAAGCGCGCCGCGCCCAGCGCGATGGCGAGCGACACGCCCACCGAGGACCACAAAGAATACCGACCACCCACCCAGTCCCACATCTGGAAGCGCCGCTGCGGGTGGATGCCGAAGGCGTCCATCGCGGCCCCGTTCACCGAAACCGCCGCGAAATGCGCGGGCACCGCGCCCTCGCCCAGCCGCTCGACCAGCCAGGCCCGCGCGCTGCGGGCGTTGGCCAGGGTCTCCTGGGTGGTGAAGGTCTTGGAGACGACGATGAAGAGCGTACGGCGCGGGTCGACCTCGGCGAGCAGGTCAGAGAGGGCGCAGCCGTCGACATTGGCCGCGAAACGCACGCGGGGGCCGCCAGTCGCATGATGCCGCAGCGCCTGCAGCGCCATCGCCGGTCCGAGGTCGGAGCCGCCGATGCCGAGGTGCACCACATCATCGAACTCGCCGCTCGCACGCACGGACCCGGCGAAGGCGAGCATGCGGGCGCGCTCGGCCAGCACCTGAGCCTCGATGGCCGCGCCGCCGATGCCCGCACCGGCGGGCTGGCGCAGCGCCGCATGCAGCACCGCGCGGCCCTCGATTACGTTGATGGCGTCGCCGCGGAACATGGCCTCAATGCCCTCCGTCACCCCCGCAGCCTCGGCCAAGGCGCCGAGCGCAGAAAGCGCCGCGGCATCGATGCGCTGGCGGGACCAATCGAGCAGCAGCCCGGCAGCGGAGGCCGAGCAATGCTCGAAGCGCTCGGGATCGCGCTCGAAGAGCGTCACGGGGTGCACCCCCGCCAACCGCTGGTGCTGGGTGTAGAGCTCGGCCCAGGCGGCGTCGAGCCGGGACGACGCCGACCCGCCCTCAGGCATGGTGAGCGTAGAAGAGCCGGATGCAATCGACGACATACTGCAACTGCTCGCGCGAGAGTTCGGGGAAGATGGGCAGCGCGAGCGTCTCGGCGGCAGCCCGTTCCGACTCGGGGAATGCCCCCGCGGCATAGCCCAGCTGCGCGAAGCACTCTTGGCGATGCAGCGGCACCGGGTAATAGATCTCGCTTCCCACACCGCACTCGCCCAAGTGTTTCTTGAGGGCATCGCGCTGCGGCGCACGGATGACGAACTGGTTGTAGATGTGGCGCGCGCCGGGCAGCGCGGGCGGCAGCGTCACCACGCCCTTCAGCCCCGCCTTCTCGAAGGCGCCGAAATAGAAGCAGGCGTTCTCTTGTCGGGCGCGTGACCAGTCGTCGAGATGCCGCAGCTTGATGACCAGCACCGCGGCCTGCAGTTCGTCGATGCGGAAGTTGCCGCCGATGATCTGGTGGTAGTACTTCGGCTCCATGCCGTGCACGCGCACCATCGCAAGCTTGGCGGCGAGCGCGGCATCGTTGGTGACGCACATGCCGGCGTCACCGAAGGCGCCGAGGTTTTTGGTGGGGAAGAACGAGAGACAGCCGATGTCGCCGATGCTGCAGGCACGACGGCCCTCGCCGTCCGCCGAGCCGATGGCCTGCGCCGCATCCTCGATGACCCGCAGCCCGAACTCGCGGGCCAGCGCCATCAGCGGCGTCATGTCGGCCATCTGGCCGTAGAGGTGAACCGGCATCAGCGCGCGCACCACCGTGCCCGTGGCGCGGTGCACCAAACGGCCACCCTGCCGCTCGCAGTCCTCGCGCAGCAGGCGCTCGACGCCGGCCGGGGAGAGGTTGAACGTAGCCGGGTCGATATCGACGAACAGCGACCGGGCGCCCGCACGGGCGATGGTGCCGGCGGTCGCGAAGAAGGTGTAGGGCGAAGTGATGACGGCATCGCCGGCGCCGATGTCGAGCGCCATGAGCGCCGCGAGCAACGCGTCGGTGCCCGAGGACATGCCGATGCCGTGGGTGCAGCCGCTGTAGGCCGCCACCGCGGCCTCGAGCTCCTTGACCGCGGGGCCCAATGTGAAGGCCTGGGAGTCGCAGACCCGCTCGATGGCGGCGTCGATCTCGGACTTCAGGGCCCGGTACTGGGGCTTGAGGTCGAGCAGGGGAACCTGCATCGCGGGCGACGGGCGGGGCGCGGTCATCCGCCGATTATAGGGTAATGCCCCTGGTACCACTCGACGAAGCGCCTCACCCCCTCTTCGATGGGGGTCGCCGGCCGGTAGCCCACATCACGCTCGAGGTCGGAGCAGTCGGCGAGCGTGTCGGGCACGTCGCCGAGCTGCAGCGGCAGGTAGTTCATCCGCGCCTTCACGCCGAGGTTCTGCTCCAACAACTCGATGAAGCGCAGCAGCTCGACCGGCGACTGGTTGCCGATGTTGTACACCCGCCAGGGCGCCCGGCTCGAGGCCGGGTCGGGCGCATCGCCGTCCCAGGCGGCATCGGGTGATGGCACGCGGTCGCAGACCCGCAGCACGCCCTCGGCGATGTCATCGATGTAGGTGAAATCCCGGCGGTGACGGCCGCCGTTGAAGACGTCGATGGTCTCGCCGGCGAGCATCTTGCGCGTGAAGAGCATCGGGCTCATGTCCGGCCGGCCCCAGGGGCCGTAGACCGTGAAGAACCGCAGCACCGTCACCGGCAGCCCGAAAAGCGTCGCGTAGTTGTGGCCCAGCAGCTCGCCCGCACGCTTGGTCGAGGCGTAGATGGAGAGCGGATGGTCCGCGCCGTGGTGCGGCGAGAACGGCATGCGGGTGTTCATGCCGTAGACGGAGCTGGTGGAAGCGAAGACGAGGTGGCCGACGCCATTGTGGCGACAGCCCTCGAGCACGTTGAGCGTGCCCGTGACGTTGCTGTCGAGGTAGACCTGCGGATGAGTGAGGGAATAACGCACGCCCGCCTGCGCCCCGAGGTGCACCACCCGCTCGAAGCGCTCCGCCGCGAACAGCGCGCGCATGCCGTCGGCATCGGCGAGGTCGAGGCGCCTAAACCGGAAACCCGCCCGGCCCTCGAGCCGCGCGAGGCGCGCGTGCTTGAGCGCGACGTCGTAATAGTCGTTGAGGTTGTCGAGGCCGACGACCTCATGGCCTTGTGCCAGCAGGCGCTCGGCCACATGCAGGCCGATGAACCCCGCCGCGCCGGTGACGAGGACCTTCACGCGGCGGGCGCGTCGCGGAAGAGGCAGCGGCCGCCGCTGGCCTTGGCGATGCGGTCGAGCAGCGCCTCGTGGGCGGCGAGCTCGGTGGCGGTGGGCTCGATGATCGGCAGTTCGCCCGCAGGGCGCGCGACGACCGGCGCCGTGGCGGCGGTGCGGGTGCGAGACTCGCCGAGCTCGAGGGCGCTCTGGCCGCCCGTCATGGCAAGGTACACCTCGGCCAGGATGCGCGCGTCGAGCAGCGCGCCGTGCAGGTCGCGGCTGGAGTTGTCGACCCCGTAGCGCTTGCAGAGCGCATCGAGGTTGTTGCGCTGGCCCGGGTGCAGTTCGCGGGCGAGCGCAAGGGTGTCGAGCACACGGCAAAGATTGCCGAGCGGCGGATGTTCGCCCTCGAGCCGCGCGATCTCGGCGTTCAGGAAGCCGACATCGAAGGCGGCGTTGTGGATGACGAGCTCGGCGCCGGCCACGAAGTCCATGAACTCGGCGGCGACGTCGACGAAGCGCGGCTCGCCCTTCAGACGCTCGCGGCTGAGGCCGTGCACCGCGAGCGCGCCGGGGTCGATGTCGCGCTCGGGGTCGAGGTAGCGATGGAAATGCCGACCGGTGAGCCGGCGGTTGACGATCTCGACGCAGCCGATCTCGATGACGCGGTGGCCCGCGGAGAGCTCGAGGCCGGAGGTCTCGGTGTCGAGGATGATCTGCCGCATCGGCGGATTTTAGCAGCAGACTAGCGCAGCAGCGCGTCGATGGCGGCGTTGGCGAGCGCGTCCACGCGCTCGTTGCCGGGCACGCCCGAGTGGCCCTTCACCCACTTCCACTCGATGTCGTGGCGGGCGGCCACGGCGTCGAGCTGCTCCCAGAGGTCCTGGTTCTTGACGGGCTTGCGGTCGGCGGTGCGCCAGCCGCGCGCCTTCCAGTTGGGCAGCCACTCGGTGATGCCGCGGCGCACATACTCCGAGTCGGTGTGCACCCGCGCCGCGACGCTGCGCTTGAGCGCCTCCAGCGCGCGGATGACGGCCGTAAGTTCCATGCGGTTGTTGGTGGTCATCGCCTCGGCGCCCGAGAGTTCGCGCAGGTGCTCGCCGAGCTCGAGGGTCGCCGCCCAGCCGCCCGGGCCCGGGTTGCCGCGGCAAGCGCCGTCGGTATAGATCTCGACGCGGCGGTGCGGGGCGTCGGTCATGGCTTGCTGCGGTTGGCCGAGGACGGCTCAGCGATGCCGCCGAGCACCGCGGGACGGCGCTCGCGCAGGCGCGGCCGCAGCGGCGTGAGCGCGTGCAGGCGCTTGCGCGCCTTCAGCAGGTAGGCCCCGGCGGGCCAGGGGTAGACGAGCCCGCGGCGCATGCGACAACCCGCTGCGGGCGGCGCGCCCCAGGGCAGCTCGTAGAGGTAATGCCGCGTCTCGCCGAGGTCGTAGCCGAGCAGGCGCAGCCAATCGCGCAGACGGCGCTCGGAGAGCAGCCGCCGCAGCCCGGGCGGATAGCCCGCGCGCTGCGCGGCCGCGCGCAGGCCCCAAGGGCTCCAGGGCGCGAAGCCGAGCACCAGCAGCTTGCCGTCGCCCGCGAGCACACGGTCGACCTCGCGCAGCAGCCCGTAGGGGTCGGGCTCGAACTCGAGGGTGTGCGGCAGCAGCACGCAGTCGATAGCATCGCTCAGCACCGGCAGGCTGCCGAGGCGGCTGACCATGTCGACGCCCGGGCCGGCCGCGGCGCCCACCAGGGCCTGCGAGCGCGTGCGCGCGCCGGCGAGCAGCGCGCGGCC
>RFTM01000481.1 GCA_009923475.1 Gammaproteobacteria bacterium
CGGCATCGCCGGCGCTGCCCGGCCCGGTCGCCGCGCGGCAGTTCATCCTCATCGACCAGGCGACCGGCAGCACCTTCGCCGCACAAGGCGAAGACCAACGCGCCGAGCCGGCGAGCATCACCAAGCTCATGACGGCCTACGTCGTGTTCAAGGCACTCGCCGAGGGACGCCTGCGGCTCGACGAGCAGGTCACCATCAGCGAGCGCGCGTGGCGCGCCGAGGGTTCGCGCACCTTCCTCGAGGTCGGCAAGCAGGTGCCGGTCGAGGTGCTCATCAAGGGCATGATCGTCCAATCCGGCAACGACGCCGCGACCGCGCTCGCCGAGCGCATCGCCGGCTCCGAGACGGCGTTCGCAGGCGTGATGAACACCGAGGCGCAGCGGCTCGGCATGCGCGGCTCGCGCTTCGCCAACGCGACCGGCCTGCCCGACGCGGGCCTCTACAGCACCGCGCGCGACATAGCGATCCTGTCCCGGGCGATCATCCGCGACTTCCCGCAGTTCTATCCTTGGTACTCGCTGCGCGAGTTCGAGTGGGACGGCATCCGCCAGCCCAACCGCAACGGGCTGCTCGGACGCGATGCCGGGGTCGATGGCCTCAAGACCGGCCACACCGACAGCGCCGGCTACTGCCTCGCGAGCTCCGCGCAGCGCGCCGGCACGCGCTTCGTCGCGGTGGTGCTCGGCACCGCCTCGCCCAAGGTGCGCGAGGAGGCGAGCATGATGTTGCTCGAGCACGGCTTCCGCAACTTCGAGACCGTGCGGCTGCGCGCGGCGGGCGAGGTCGTGCTGCGGCCCCGGCTCTACAAGGGCGCGACGGACCGCCTCGACGTGGCGCCCGCCACCGATGTCGCCGCCACGGTGACGCGCGGCCGCGCCGGCGCGCTGCGCACCGTGACCGTGGTCGACGAGCCGCTGGTGGCGCCCCTCAAGGCGGGCCAGCGCGTCGGCGAGCTGCAGCTGCTCGTCGACGGACGGATCGTGCAGCGCGTGCCGTTGGTCGCCAAGGCCGCGGCGCCCGAGGGCGGTCTTTGGGCGCGGCTGCGCGACACCGTGCTGCTGTGGTTCCGGTGACCACGGTCCGCACCATGGGAGCACAGAGCCATGGCTGAGCCCTTCCCGATCTGCCACCTCGACGGCGGTTGGCTGCCGTTGCGCGAAGCGCGCATCTCGCCGCTCGACCGCAGCTTCCTGTTCGGCGACGGCGTGTACGAGGTCGTCCCCGTGTTCAACGGCCGGCCGTTCCGCTTCACGGAGCATTTCGACCGGCTCGCGCGCAGCCTCGCGGCGGTGCGCATGCGCGACCCGCACGACCGCGCCGCATGGCGGGCGCTGGTCCGCGAGCTCATGGCCCGCAACGGCGGCGGCGACATGTACGTCTACGTGCAGGTCTCGCGCGGCGCCGAATACGGCCGCAACCACGCGCCGCTGCCCGACGTGCCGCCGACGGTGTTCGCGTTCTGCGCGCCGCTGCCGCGGCCGGGCGCCGCCCAGCTCGCGGACGCGGTGCGGGTCACGCTCGGGCCGAAGTCGAAGTCGGTGCTGATGCAGCGCAAGTGGGGATCGCCGCTGGTCTGCAACGACGGGGTCACCATCGCGCGCGAGTTCGAGCTGGCCGACCCCGAGGAGAACCTCGGGGCGCAGATGCTGC
>RFTM01000482.1 GCA_009923475.1 Gammaproteobacteria bacterium
CAGGAACAGCTTGCCGCCCTGCGCCTGGGCCGACATGCCCGCCACCGCGACCTGCGCGGAGTTCATCGAGCCGATGACGTTGGCGCGCACCATCGCCGCGATCTCCGCAGGCGTGGTGTCGGCGAAGCGGACGCCGGTGCGCGCGTAGCCGGCGTTGTGCAACCAGATGTCGACCGGTCCGAAGCTGCGCACGGCGAAATCCCACAGGGCCTGCACCTGCGCGAGGTCTGCGACCTCGCAGGCCTGGCCGATCACGGCGCCGGCGCCCACCACCGCATCGGCCTCGAGACGGTCGATGGCGGCATCGACCGACGGTTGGCTGCGACCGCTGACGACGACATGGTGGCCACGCTGCAGGAAGGCCTGCGCGTAACCGAAGCCGAGGCCCTGCGTGCTGCCCGTGATGACGACGACCTTGCTGCCCACTACACCCCCGACGCGCGGCATCCTCTGCGGGACGCTCTGTCCAAGCATACCCGCGCCCGGGCGCAGGCACTGACCGCGCATCGGACGCGGCTGTCAGCCCAGCCGGTCCGCGTGATGCTCGAGATGGTCGGCGATGAAGGTCTGGATGAAGAAATAGCCGTGGTCGTAGCCGGCGTGACGCCGCAGCCGGAGGCGCTGGCCCGAGGCGGCCGCAGCCGCTTCCAGCAGCTCCGGCCGCAGTTGGACCTCGAGGAAGCGGTCGGCGAGGCCTTGGTCGACGAGGATCTCGTCGCCGAAGGGACGGCGCCGCATCAGCGCGCTCGCATCCCAATCCGCCCAGGAACCGCGGTCCGGGCCGAGATAATGGCCGAGCGCCTTGTGCCCCCAAGGGCACTCCGCCGCGGCGGAGATCGGCGCGAACGCCGAGCAGCTGCGGAACACGTCCGGTCGCCGCAGCGCCGACACCAGCGCGCCGTGTCCGCCCATCGAGTGCCCGAAGACGCCTAGCCGCGAAGCGTCCGCCGGGAACCGCGCGGCGACGAGCGCGGGCAGTTCCTCGGTCACCCAGGACGACATGCGGTAGTGCGCGCTCCAGGGCGCCTGCGTCGCATCGACGTAGAACCCCGCGCCCTGGCCGAAGTCCCAGGACTCGCGGTCGCCCGGGAGTTCGGGCTCGCGCGGGCTCGTGTCGGGCGTGACGAGGATGAGACCGAGCTCGGCGGCGACGCGCTGCGCGCCGGCCTTGATGGCGAAGGTCTCCTCGTTGCAGGTGAGCCCGGCGAACCAGAACAGCGTCGGCAGGCGGCTCTCGCGCCCGGCGGCCGGCACGAACACCCCGAAGCGCATCGGCCCTGCGCAGGCCGCCGAGGCATGCCGGTAGAACCCCTGCACGCCGCCGAAGCAGGCGTGCTCGGCGAGCGTCTCGACAGCGATGGTCATCCGTCGCCCCGCCCGCGTCAGTAGGTGAGCACGGTGCGGATCGACTCGCCGCGGCGCATCAGCTCGAAACCCTCGTTGATCTTCGAGTGCGGCATGACATGCGTCACGAGGCTGTCGATGTCGATCTTGCCGTCCATGTACCAGTCGACGATGCGCGGCACGTCGGTGCGGCCGCGCGCGCCGCCGAAGGCCGTGCCCTTCCAGGTGCGGCCGGTGACGAGCTGGAACGGGCGGGTCGAGATCTCCTGCCCCGCGCCGGCGACGCCGATGATGACCGACACGCCC
>RFTM01000483.1 GCA_009923475.1 Gammaproteobacteria bacterium
CCAGCCGCTGCGGCGGCAGCCGCGGTCCCGCGCGGCGCGACGGGTCGTCGCCGCGGCGCAGCGCCCAAAGATCGCGCAGTTCGCGCGTCACCGACCACAGCACGAGCGTGGGCTCGACGCCCTCGCCGCGCAGGCCCGCGACGATGCGCTGCGCGCGCGCCGCCTCGCCGGCCAGCACCGCCTCGCCGAGCCCGAACACGTCGTAGCGGGCGCTGGGCGCCACGGCCTCGAGTATGGCCGCCGCATCGACCCGCCCGGGCGGCAGCAGCAGCCGCAGTTTCTCGATCTCCTGCTGCGCCGCGAGCAGGTTGCCCTCGACCCGCGCGGCGAGCAGCGCGAGCGCGTCCGGCGTCGGCTCGAGACCGGCACGTCGGCAACGCTGCGCGAGCCAGGACTCGAGCTCGCGCGCTCCCACGTCCCAGATCGGCAACCAGGCGCCCTGCGCCTCGATGGCCTTGACCCAGGCGGTGGTCGCGGTCGCGGGATCGAGCCGCGGCGTGATCACGAGCAACAGCGTCTCGGCGCCGGCCATCTCGAGCAGGCGCACCAACGCGGCGCTGCCGTCCTTGCCGCCCTTGCCCGAAAAACGCACCTCGAGGATCTTGCGGTCGCCGAACAGCGACATCGAACCGCCGGCCGCCGCGAGGTCGGTCCAGTCGTCGACGCGCTGCGGGAAATGCACCTCGCGCTCGCTGTAGCCGGCGGCGCGCGCTGCGGCGCGGATCGCATCCGCGGCCTCGCCCACCAACAGGTCCTCATCCCCCGACACGAGATAGGCGGGAGCGAGGCGACCCGACTTCAGGTGCGTCCGGCCACGCCACCTCAAGGATTGTCACCACGCGATGTTATAAAGTATCTTTTGTTATAGTATATCAATCAGACCCCCTACCACGAGACCCAGAGCATGCGTCCACGCAGCGCCCCGCCCGTCCTGACCGCACTCGCCGCCCTGTCCGCGATTGCCGTCGCCGAGCCGAAGCCGCCCGCCGAACGGCTCGAAGAGGTCAAGATCACGGCCACGCCGCTGCGCCGCGGCGAGTTCGAGACCGCGCAACCGGTGCTCGTGGTCGCGGGCGACGAGTTGCTGCGGCGGCGCACCACGACCCTCGCCGACACGCTCGCGACCTCGCCCGGGCTCTCCGCCACCTCTTTCGGCCCCATCGCGAGCCGCCCGGTGATCCGCGGTCAGGGCGGCCTGCGCGTGCAGGTGTTCCAGGACGGCGCCGATGTGCTCGATGCCGCGGCGCTCTCCGAGGACCATGCCGTCACGCTCGACCCGTTGCTCGCCGAGCGCGTCGAGGTCGTGCGCGGCCCGGCGGCGCTGATGTTCGGCAACGCCGCCTCCGCGGGCGCGGTCAATGTCGTGACCCGCCGCATCCCGACCGAGCCGCTCGCCAAGGCCTTCACGGCCGCGGCCGAGCTGCGCGGCGACAGCGCCGCCGACACGCGCGCGGTCGGCGCGCACGCTGCGGCCCGCAACTTCGGCCTTGAGGCCCAGGCGGGTCACGTCGCGGCGCAGGCGCTCGTGGTCGGCGATGTCCCAGTCCTTGACCAGGTCCCAGGCGGCCGCCAGCGACGGGGCGTCGTACAGGACGCCGGCCCACAGGGCGGGCAGGGCGCAGATCCGGCTCCACGGGCCGCCGTCGGCGC
>RFTM01000484.1 GCA_009923475.1 Gammaproteobacteria bacterium
CGGCAGCGTGCCGACCTCGATGCGGCCCTGCGCGAGGCAGCGGCAATCGGCGCCATCGACCGCGATGACGCCCCAGCCGGTGAGCCGCGAACCGGGGTCGAGACCGAGGATCCGGCAGGACGCCTGCGGCGCGGCGGGGGCCGGCGACGCCGGCGTCGGCGACGCGTCCACCCCGGAGGACTCCGGCCGGAACGCACGCCAGGCTTTCGATCGGTAACGCGCCATTTTGCCCCGTTATCATAGCCCGATTCCCTGCATGACACAGGGTCGGGAGGCGGGCTTTGGAGGTCGTCGACAGACTGCCGGAGGACATCGCCGCAGCGCTCGGGTCGAGCGTCGATGCGATGCGCGCGGCGGGCGTGCCCGAGGCGCCGCTGCGCAGCGGACTCGGCGCAGCGCGTCTCGCCGCCGCGCTCACCGAAGACCTGCCGCTCGCCACGGGCGTGCTGCTCCACGAGGCGCGTCGCGGTTGCGGCGATGAGGGCGTCGCCTTCCCCGCCGCGGCGGCGACCGGTATCGACGCCCGCAGCCTCGCCGTCGCCGAGGAGCTCGGCAAGCTCGGCGAGTTCGGCGGCGCGGCGCGCTGGTCGGGCGACGGCGGGCTGCAGGGCAACCAGGCCGAAGTGCTGCGCAAGATGCTGCTCGCGATCGTCGCCGACCCGCGGCTGGTGGTGGCGCGCATCGCGGTGCAGCTCGCGCGGCTGCGCGCCGCGCGCGACGCGCCTGCCGAGGAGCGACGGCGGCTCGCCCAGGAAGCCCGCGCGGTGTTCGCGCCGCTCGCCAACCGGCTCGGCGTCTGGCAGGTCAAGTGGGAGCTCGAGGACCTCGCGTTCCGCCACCTCGAGCCGCAGGACTACAAGCGAATCGCGACGACCCTCGCCGAGCGTCGCGCCGACCGCGAGCGCTACATCGCCGAGTTCTGCGCCGCGCTCAAGGCGGCGCTCGCTGAGGCGGGCATCGAGGCCGAGGTGCAGGGCCGCGCCAAGCACATCTACAGCATCCACCGGAAGATGCAGCGCAAGGGGCTGGACTTCGACCGACTATCCGACATCCGCGCGGTGCGGGTGATCGTCGACGACCTGCCCGCCTGCTATGCCGCGCTGGGCGTGGTCCACGGCCGTTGGCCTTACCTGCCCGGCGAGTTCGACGACTACATCGCGACGCCCAAGGACAACTTCTACCGCTCGATCCATACCGCCGTGATCGGCCCCGCCGACCGCACCGTCGAGGTGCAGATCCGCACCCGCGACATGCACCGCCAGGCCGAACTCGGCGTGGCCGCGCACTGGCGCTACAAGGAAGGCGGCGCCCGCGACGACAGCTATGCGCGCAAGGTCGAGTGGGTGCGGCGGCTGCTCGAGCCGGGCGAGGACGGAGGCGGCGGGTCAGACGACTTCCTCGACCGGGTCCGCGAGGAGCTCTTCGAGGACCGTGTCTATGCGCTCACGCCGCGCGGCGAGGTGGTCGACCTGCCGCGGGGCGCGACGCCGCTCGACTTCGCCTACCAGGTGCACACCTCGCTCGGCCACCGCTGCCGCGGCGCCAAGGTGAACGGGCGCATCGTGCCGCTCACCCAGCCGCTCGCCAACGGCGAGGTGGTCGAGGTGATCACCGGCAAGCACGAATCGCCGAGCCGCGACTGGTTGGTGC
>RFTM01000485.1 GCA_009923475.1 Gammaproteobacteria bacterium
TCCAGGCCGCGCCCGCCGCGCGGATCCGCCGGCCCGCACCGTCCGCCTGCGACACGAAGGATTGCACGGCGAAGCCCACGCCACCCAGCATCAGCGTGGCGCAAGACATCAGCCAGTAGATCGCGCCCATCGCGGCCACGGCATCGGTGCTGATGCGGCCGAGGAACCAGGTGTCCGTGAGGTTGAGCCCGGCCTGGATCGCGTTGGTCAGCATCAGCGGCGCGGCGAGGCGCGCCACCGCCCGCCAATCGACGTGGCGACGCCCGTCGGCACCGATGCGGGCCGCCGGCAGGTCCGGTGCCGGGGTGCTCATGGCTGTCCGGACGGCTGTCCGGACGGATCGATGCGTTCGCTGCGTCCGAACACCGCTGCGAGCCACAGCGCGCCGACCAGCATGAGCAGACTGACCCCCGCGAGGCTCCAGGCGACGCCGGCCAGCCCGTATCCCGCCACCAAGGGATAGGTCGCCTGGCTCAGGCTGTCGCCGCCGCGCTGCAGCAAGGTGTCGATGAGGCTCTTGCTCTTGAACTTGCTCTCCGGGTTGAGCACCGTGAACAGCATCTCGCGCGACGGCTTGAAGAGGCCGTAGTCGGTGGCACGGCGCAGCACCTGCGTGGCGATCAGCACCATGCCCACGGGCGCGAGCGCGAGCAGCAGGAACGACAGGAACAACAGCACGGGCACGGCGCCCAAGGCCGCCTTCAGGCCGCCGCGCGCGGCGAGCCAACCCACGGCGCCCGCCTGGAACAACAGCGCGAGGACATTGGTCGCCGAGTCGATCTTGGCGAACAGCGCCGCCCTCGCCTCGAGCGAGGCGTATGCGGCTTCGACGTACTTCGCCTGCTCCTGGTACATGAAGCCGCCGATGACCTGCCCCAGCACCACGATGCCCGCGATGGCGAGCAGATAAGGCGAGGTCAGCAGGCGCTTGAGATCTTCGGTCGCCCGGCCACCGACCGGCAAGGCGAGGCGCGCCGACGGATCCAGCCCCTCGCTGCGCGCCTCGGCCGCTTGGGCGCGATGCCCGAACAACGCGGCGAGCGACAACAGCGCCACCGCGATGAAGATCACGGTCGTGGCCCCGACACGCTCCACGAACAGGCTGTTGAAGAGCGGACCGGCGATGGCCCCGAGGCTGCCGCCCGCGGCGATGAACCCGAACACCCGCTTCGCGGAGCCCGACCGCCAGGCGTCCACCATGACGCTCCAGAACACCGACACGATGAAGAGGTTGAGGGACGTGACCGCGACCCAGTAGACCGCAGGCAGGACCTTGCCGCCGGGCGCCAACTGCATGCCGGCCGCAAGGCCGAGGAACAGCACCGACACCGCGGAGTAGATCGCGGGGAACATCAGCCGCCGCGGCAACCGCGCCACCACGAACCAGTAGAGGGGCAAGACGAACGCCATGACGGCGGACGCCACGTAGAACAGCGTGGCGATGTGTTCGCGGCCGACCTCGAGCGCGTAGGCCTCACGCAGGCTGCGCAGCATGTAATAGCCGCAGAGCAGCATGAAATAGGCGGCGCCCGACGCCAGCACGGCGCGACCTTCACCGGGGTGCAGCAGCCGACCCGCGCCGCTGCGCGCGGTGTCCGGCGCGGCCGAAGTCACGGCGTGAGTCCGTCGATGACCAGCGGACGCGAG
>RFTM01000486.1 GCA_009923475.1 Gammaproteobacteria bacterium
AGGTACACGCGCCGTCTTCGCGCCGTTGACTTCGCCCTGCGGTCGCCGCCGCCGCGCTCGGCCTGGCCGTCGCCTGTCTGCTGTCGCTCGCCGGCTGCGCGACGACTGCCCGCAGCCCAGAGGCTGCAGGGCCGCCGCTCCCGCCGCCGCCCGTCACCGACGCGTCGTTCTGCAGCGAGGCGCAACGCGCGCTCGTCTCGACGACGCTCCCGGTCGCGAACGAGGTCACGACCTCGACGGAAGCCTTCGCGAAGTCGAAGCCCACGGCCCGCCCCCTGCAGACCCGCCAATATCTTTGGACCGAGGCGGGCGCGCCCGACCGGCCCATGATGGTCTCCTGCAAGATGAAGACCGCCGACCACCTGGTCGCCGAATACGGCAGCGGCGCCGCGGGCGCGGACATCGGCTGCTCGGGCATCAACCGCCTGACCCTCGCGCGGGTGCTGGCATCGATGACGCCCGCGGAGCGCAAGCGCCTCAGGTTCCAGCCCGCAGACGTGGTGTTCGACGACGACTTCGTGACGGTGCTCGGCCCGCTGTGGCTCGCCCCGCACGACATGGCGCGCGTCGGTCTCGACGGCAAGCTGCGCATCCAGTCGCGCGCCATGCGCAACGACTGGCTGGACCCGCGCTACGCGAAGGCACCGCCGCAGTTCCGCGGCACGCGCTATTGCCACTTCATCGCGCCCGAGCGCCTCGGCCGCCTGCTGCGCGGCGAGGTCGCGCCGACACCGCTGCCCTGAAGCCCGGGCCGCCGGCTCAGCGCATCGTCACGAACTCTTCGGCGCTGGTCGGGTGGATGGCGACCGTGTCGTCGAAGTCGCGCTTGGTCGCGCCCATCTTCACCGCCACCGCGAACCCCTGCAGCATCTCGTCGGCGCCGGCGCCGATCACGTGGCAGCCCACGACGCGCTGCTCCGGCCCGACCGTCACCAGCTTCATGGCGGCGCGCGGCTTGCGCGGCGTGAGCGCGTGGTACATCGGCACGAAACCCGAGTGGTAGACCTTCACCTGCGCGGCGCCGTGGCGCTCGATGGCCGCGGCTTCCGAAAGGCCGACCGTGCCGATCGGCGGGTGGCTGAACACCACGGTCGGGATGTCCGAGTAGTCGAGGTGGCGGCCTTCCATGCCGCCGAAGACGCGGTCGGCGAGCCGACGGCCGGCGGCGATGGCGACCGGCGTGAGCTGGGCCTGTCCCGTGACATCGCCGATCGCGTGGACGCCGCCGATGTTGGTCTGCTGGAAGCGGTCGACGGCGATGAAGCCCGAAGCGTCGAGCTGCACGCCGGCGCGGTCGAGGCCGATGCCCTCGACGATGGGTTCGCGGCCGATGGCCCACAGCACGGCATCGTAGGGCCCGGCGACGCGACCGTCCTGCAGCAGGTCATCCGCGAACTGGAGGAGGCGCAAGCGCCACTCGGCAGCCCCGTCGTGTTGAACGGGTCCTCGTTTGGCCTGTTTGCCAACCATTCCCTGGTTCTGGCCAACTATCTGTCGCGCGCCAATGCCACGATCATCGAACTGCGTGCCTTGCTTGAGCGTGGCTGAGCCAGGCGCCTTCAGGACAAACCGCAAGACGAGGGAGGAGACCCCATGCCGCAGCATTACTTGAACCACCAGCGCTCGACCAAGGTCCTGCTGGCGCT
>RFTM01000487.1 GCA_009923475.1 Gammaproteobacteria bacterium
CGCCGCCCGTGTCTCCGGGGAGCCTGCCTTGAGCGTCGCGCTGTCGCGCGTGCGTCGGGCCTTTTTTTCTTTGGCGTTGCTCGCGGGCGCGGTCCTCGGGATGCCTGGAGCCCGTGCGCAGCCGTACATCCCCGACCTGGATTGCCCCTCGGTCGGCAGCCGCACCGTGGCCCGCAAGCCGCCCGCGGTTTCGGACGAAGAGGTCATCCCCTTCGACCTCGAT
This sequence comes from Gammaproteobacteria bacterium, assembly GCA_009923475.1. GTDB lineage: Bacteria > Pseudomonadota > Gammaproteobacteria > Steroidobacterales > Steroidobacteraceae > UBA964. Next base: position 224 of record RFTM01000487.1, read on the forward strand.
GAGCTCGGAACGGGCAGCGAGCCGCCCGCCGCAGCCGATCCCCTGTTGGCCGGACAGTTCCGGCCCGCGGTCGCCGGCGTGCGCGGACCCGGCATCCGGCGGCTCGCCCTCTGGGGGGACAGCCACATCGCTTCGGGCATCTTCGTCGACGAGCTGCGGCGCATCCTCGGTCTCGGCGGCATCGACACCGGCACGTCCTTCATACCGCCGTACATGGTCCGGCGCGGCGTGCGCGTCCCGGTGCGCGCGTACTGCGTGGGCAGCGCATGGAGCCTCTCCATGGCGTACGTGTCGCGCACCCAGGTGGCGACCGGGCCCGGGCTCGCCGAGATGCGCGTGTCGGGCGCCGCCGAGGGCGCGCACCTGTGGCTCGACCTGCGGGACGAGCAGCGCGGACCCGAGGCCCTGCGCCTGCGCATGCTCTACCGGCCGGCGGCGGGCGAGGCGGAGATCGCGGTGTCCATCAACGAGGGTCCGGAGGAGAGCTATTTCCTCGAGGCGGCGACGGACTACGACGAGCCTGCGCCCAAGGAGCTCTATTTCGAGGACGGCGACCTGCTGTCCACGGTGAAGATCCGCGTCGTCTCGGGCGACGTGGCGCTGCAGGGTTTCTTCGTCGAGAAGGTCCAGGAGCCGAGCCTCACCATCGACCTGTTCGGGATCCCGGGCGCCACCGCCAACGGCTGGGCCGTCGCCGATCCGCAGCACCTGTCCGCGGCCTTCTACGAGCGCGGCTACGACGCGGTGGTGCTCGAGTTCGGCACCAACGAGGCGGCGGGCGACTTCGACCCCGCCCGCTACGCCGAGATGCTCGACAAGGCTTTGATGAACATGCGGCGGGTGTTCCCGGACGCGGCCTGCCTGCTGGTCGGCGCACCGGACCGCGGCCTCGTGGTGCGGCGCAAGCGCGGCAGCCGACGCGGCGCGCCGTCGGTGGAGTCGCGCTGACCGCGCTCGCCTCGGCGTGGTGCCTGTTGGCCTTGAACGCCGCCTTCTGGGGGCGCGTCGCCGTGCTGCGACCGCCCGCCTCCTTGCACGACTACGGTTTCATGCTGTCGCTGGGCGTGCTCGCCTTCGTGATCATCAACCTCTTCCTGTCGGTGCTCGCGGCGGTGCGTCCGGTGGCGAAACCCTTGCTCGCGCTCGCGGTGCTGCTCGGTGCGCTCGCCTCGTATTTCGTGCTGGCCTACGGCGTGCTCATCGACAAGACGATGATCCGCAACGTGTTCGCGACCGACGCGGTCGAATCGGCCGAGCTCGTCAACGCCAAGCTGTTGGCCTATGTCGGCCTGCTGGGCGTGCTGCCGGCCGCGCTGCTGCTGCGCTGGCCGCTGCGGCGCCTGTCGTGGAAGGGCGAACTGCTGCAGCGTCTCGGCATGCTGGCCTTGTCCGTGGCGGCGGTGGCGGCGGTGGCGG
>RFTM01000488.1 GCA_009923475.1 Gammaproteobacteria bacterium
GCGCGCCCGGCAGCTCGCCGGCGCGGCCACCGTGCTCGACGCCCAAGACCTGCGCGACGCCCGCGTCCTGACCGTCAACGAAGCCCTGCGCAAGGTCCCCGGCGTCTACGCCCGCGACGAGGAAGGCCTCGGCCTGCGCCCCAACATCGGCATCCGCGGCCTCAACCCCACGCGCTCCTAGCCACGGCACCCGCGACAACGTCGACCTCGACGTCACCGACGGCGCGCTGCGTCTCGAGCAGGAGTTCGGCGGACAGTCCCTGTCGCTGCGCGCCAGCGCCTATCGCGAGCGCTCGCAGGTGCCGTACTCCGGGCTGACGCTCGCCGAGTTCCGCGCTGCGCCGCGCGCCAATGAATTCCGCGACGACTTCTTCGCCGTCGACCGCACGGCCTTCGCGGCGACCCACGGCATCGAGCTCGGCGCGACGCCGGGCGCGGCGCGCCTGCAGACCTCGGTCTACCACACCCGCCTGCAACGCGACTGGTGGCGGCAGTCGAGCAACTCGCGCCAACGGCCGAACGACGCCAGCGACCCCGCTTGCGCCGACATGCGCAACCTCGGCACCACCTGCGGCAACGAGGGCAGGGTGCGCGGCTACCGCACCACCGGACTCGAGCCGCGGCTCACGATGGAGGGATCGGTGGCCGGCGTCCCGGCCTCGCTGCGCACCGGCTTCCGCCTGCACGAAGAGCGGCAGCATCGTCTGCAGATCAACGGTGACACGCCCCGTGCACGCACCGCCGGCACCGGGCCGAACGCCGGCATCAAGGAGGACAACGAGCGCGAGGTCCGCGCGCGCGCGGCGTTCATCGAGGCCTCGCTGACCCTCGGCCGCCTCACCCTCACGCCCGGCCTGCGCCGCGAGCAGATCGGCTACTCCCGCACCGACCGCCTGTCCGGCCGCTCGGGCGACAGCCGCCTGTCGCAATGGATCCCCGGCATCGGCCTCAGCTTCGATGTCGCGCCGGGCATCACGCTCTACGGCGGACGGCATCGCGGCTTCGCGCCGCCGCGCGTGGAGGACCTCATCCGCAACGATGGCGGCAGCGTCGAACTCGACGCGGAACTCTCGTGGAACAGCGAACTCGGCCTGCGTTGGCAGCCGACGCCCGATGCGCGGCTCGAGCTCGCCCTCTTCGACATGGACTTCGAGAACCAGATCGTCGCCGCTTCGCTGGCGGGCGGCGCCGGCGCCGCCATGACCAATGCCGGACGCACGCGGCATCGCGGCCTCGAGCTCGGCGGCGAGGTCGAAGGCGAACTGCGACGCGGCGACACGCTGCTGCGCCCCTATGCACGGCTGGCCTACACCTGGCTGCCGGTCGCGCGATATGAGGGCGAGCGCCGTTCGGCGATCCCGGGCTTCGGCGCGGTCAGCGTCACCGGCAACCGTCTGCCGTACGCGGCCGACCAACAGGGCACGCTCACCCTCGGGATGCGCCTGCCGCGCGGCGTCTCCGCGCAGCTCGAGGCCGCCTACACGGGCAGCCTGTACACCGACGACCTCAACACCGTCGCGATCAGCGACGACGGCCAGCGCGGCCGCATCGGCGGCCATCTGCTCTGGAACGCCACGCTGCAGTGGTCGCCGGACGAGGCGACGACGCTGTTCGCGTCCGTGAAGA
>RFTM01000489.1 GCA_009923475.1 Gammaproteobacteria bacterium
GGAACTCGTGGCGCTGCTGGAGCTCGGTGAATTCCTGCAGCGCGAGCGGGTTGATGGGCCCCATCAGCCTGATGTCGCGTTCCAGCGCCCTCGCACGGTCGGCGTGCGTGGTTCCCTCCGGCACTTCGGGCATCGGCGCTGCTTCCGCCGCCTCGGGCTCCACCTCGAGCTCGCGGCGGAGGGTCTCCACAGCTGCCTCGAGACGCATGCGGACTTCCGTCTCCTCCAGGTCCACCCGGCGCGCCCGCTCGCGGGCTGCCTCGAGTTCCTGCTCGGCCGCGTGGCGGTCGCGGCGCGACTGGTCGAGACGCGCCGCCACGGCACGGACCTCGTCGCTCTGGCGGCGGCGGATCTCGTGGAGTTCCGTGAGCCTCGTCTCGGTGACGGAGCGGTGGGACTCGACAAGTGCGGAGAGACGGTCGATCGCCTCGATGGTCCTCTCCACCTTCTGTCTGCGGCTCGCGGCCTCCTGGCGCGCCTCGGAGTTGGCCCCCAGCTTGGACTCCCCCTCCTCGATCCGCTGGCGCAGGAACTGGTCTCGCTCGCGGAGCCCGGCGAGCCGCACCTCGAGGTCGGTGCGGCGCATCGACAGGTGCGCGAGGCGCGAGTCGAACGCGGCGCGGGCCTCGTTGAAGGCCGCGACGGCGGCGAGTTCGGCCGCCTCGTTCTCCTCGAGCGCAGGCAGGATGCCCTCCAGCTCGGAGACGCGCGACGTGTACTGCTGCATGCGGTCACGGATCTCCTCGATCGCGTCGCGGGACATCTGCTGCTCCGTCGCGCCCGCACGGCGTTCGTTGACCGCACTGGTGAGGGTGTCCGCCGCCAGTTCGACCGCCTCCGACTGGCGCTGCAGACGCTGCTGGGTGTCGAGCATCAGCCGGCGCACCGAGGTGAGCTCCTGCCGCGCCGCGTCCTGGTCGTTCTTCAGTCGCGCGACCTCGGACAGCGCCGCCGCCTCGTCGCGGCGGGCCGCATCGACGACTTCCTGTGAGCCGAGCTCGTCGGCGGCGCCGATCCGCCACGCGCTGCGCCCGAAGCGGTCACCGGCGCGGGTGACGATGACTGCCGACGGGTTCGCCGACGACACCGCGAGCGCGTCATCGGCGTCCTCCACGAAACCGATGCCCTCGAGCAGAGTGTCGAGCAGTGTGTCGAGCTGGGCACCGGCCGGCGCGGAAGCGGACGGCCGCACGTGCGACCGCAACGACTGCGACCCGGGTGGCGGGACCGCACCCGTGCCGGTGACGGCGCCGAGCGCGAGGACTGCACCCACGTGACCGTTCGTCCGCATGGACCTGATGGCATCGCGGGCGACCGATGCATCCCCCACAAGGACGGTCCCGACCGCCTCGCCGAGACCTGCCCTCACCGCGGCGTCCCAGCCCGCGTCGATCACGACGAGATCCACGAGCGCACCGAGCACTCCCGGCACGGCGGCGAGAGCACCCGCACCCGCACGCGCGCGCGATGCCGCATCGGCGGTCATGAGGGACTCGACCCTCGCCGCGCGCTGGGCATGGCGGCGCTCCGCCGCGATGACCTCGTCCTGGAGCCGGTCGATTCCGGTTTCCGCGAGGTCGCGGCGGCGCTCGAGGTCGGCCATCTCCTCGCGGAGAACCG
>RFTM01000490.1 GCA_009923475.1 Gammaproteobacteria bacterium
GCCGTCGACGAGGCGGTGATGCTGAAGCGCCTGCTGCGCGGCGTGGCGACCAAGCACGGCCTTGCCGTCACCTTTATGGCCAAGCCCTACGCGCACCTCGCGGGCAGCGGCATGCACCTGCATGTCAGCCTGGCGGATGCCGAGGGGCGCAACCTGTTCGCCGCGGAGGACCCGGCGGGCAGCCCGCTGCTGCGCCAGGCGGTGGGTGGCCTCAAGGCGACCATGGCCGAGAGCCTGCTCGCGTTCGCGCCCAACGGGAACTCGTACCGCCGCTTCCAGAGCGAGAGCTACGCGCCGACGGCGGTGAACTGGGGCGTCAACAACCGTTCGGTCTCCCTGCGGGTGCCGGCGGGACCGCCCGCGAGCCGCCACATCGAGCATCGCATCGCCGGCGCGGACGCCAACCCCTATGTCGCGGCGGCGGTGGTGCTGGCCGGGGTGGAGCGGGGCATCGCGATGGGCCTCGATCCCGGGCCGCCCGTCACCGGCAACGGCTACGCGGCTGCGGCGGCGGATGCCGCCTCCGGCACGCCCATCGACCCCGCGCTCGCCCTGCCGCGTACCTGGCAAGAGGCCATCGACCGGGCCGCGGGGTCGGCCTTCCTCGCCGAGGCGCTCGGGCCCGGGTTCCTGAAGGTGTTCCTCGCCATCAAGCGCCAGGAATGCGCCCGGTTCTCCGCCGAGGTCACCGAGCTCGACCGGTCGTGGTACCTGCACACGGCGTGAGGTAACATCCGCGCCCTTATGCGCAGCCACTATTGCGGTCAAGTCAACGAATCCCTGCTCGGCCAGACTGTCACGGTCGCGGGTTGGGTGCATCGCCGTCGCGACCACGGCGGGGTGATCTTCATCGACCTGCGCGACCGCGACGGGCTGGTGCAGGTGGTCTGCGACCCGGACGCGCCCGAACTCTTCGCGGTCGCCGAGAGCCTGCGCAACGAGTTCGTGGTGAGCATCACCGGGCTGGTGCGAGCGCGTCCCGCCGGCACCGCCAACGCCAACCTCGCCTCGGGCAAGGTCGAGATGCTGGCGCGCAAGATCGACCTGCTGAACCGCTCCGAGCCGCTGCCGTTCCAGCTCGACGAGCAGGTCTCCGAGGAGGTGCGCCTCAAGTACCGCTACCTCGACCTGCGCCGCGATGTCATGGCCAAGCGCCTGCGCCAGCGCCACGCCATCACGCGCGCCATGCGCAACTACCTTGATGACGCCGGCTTCGTCGACATCGAGACGCCGATGCTCACCAAGGCGACGCCCGAGGGCGCGCGCGACTACCTCGTGCCCTCGCGCACCCACGCCGGCAAGTTCTTCGCGCTGCCGCAGTCGCCGCAGATCTTCAAGCAGCTGCTGATGGTCTCGGGCTTCGACCGCTACTACCAGATCGTGCGCTGCTTCCGCGACGAGGACCTGCGCGCCGACCGCCAGCCCGACTTCACCCAGCTCGACATCGAGACCTCGTTCCTGTCGCAGGACGAGATCATGGCGCTCATGGAAGGGCTGATCCGCCACATCTTCACGACGGTAGCCGGGGTGGCGCTGCCCGAGCCGTTCCCGCGCATGACCTACGCCGAGGCGATGCGCCGCTACGCGAGCGACAAGCCCGACCTGCGCATCCCGCTCGA
>RFTM01000050.1 GCA_009923475.1 Gammaproteobacteria bacterium
GCACGGCTGCAGCCGTGCCGATCACCGTGAGGTCGGCGAGGCTGTCGGGCGGCGGTCCCTCGTGCGGGAATGCCACGCCCGGCGTCGTCGGCGACAGGCAGGCGTCGAGACCGGCGACCAGCCCTTCCCAGGCGAACTGGAAGCCCGTGACGCGCCCGTCGAGCGCGCGCAGCTTGGCGCCGTCCAGCGAGGCGCCATATTCCAGCAGCGCGCGGATGCGACCGGAGTACGCCTCGGGTCGCGCGGCCATGGCCTCGCGGTGCGAGCGCCACATCTCGTGTTCGCAGAGCGCGAACACGGCGCGCCGCGTGCGGCGCAGCTCGAGCGGACGGACATCCACGGGCACCAGCGTCGCGCCCGCTGCACGCAGCGCGGCGATGGCCGAGTTGTAGCCGTCGATGACGGCCGGTTCCGGCGCGAGATCGTCGATGCCGATCACGTAGCCGATACGCCGTCCCGCCAGCGACGCCGATGCCGGCGGGCGCGTGCCCGCATCGCCGTAGTCCACCGACAGCGCGCAGGTCGGGTCATGACCGGTGATGACCGCGAGCAGCGCGCGGACGCCGGCGATGTCGCGGGCCATCGGTCCGACATGGTCGAATCGCGGATGCACGGGCAGCACGCCACGGACGCTCACGCGCCCGTAGGAGGGCTTGAGTGCGGCGATGCCGCAGAGCGAGGCCGGGATGCGGACCGAGCCGATGGTGTCGGTGCCGAGGGCAAGGTCGCACAGCCCTGCGGCGAGCGCGCCCGCCGACCCGCCGCTCGAACCGCCCGTGCTGCGCGTCGGTGCCACGGGGTTGCGGATCAGGCCCTCGAGGGCGATGCCCTCGGCGCCCAACGCGCCTTCGTCCTGGGTGGTCTGGCCGAGCAGCACGGCGCCCGCGGCACGCAGACGCGTCACCACGGCTGCGTCCTCGGCGGCGATCGCGCCGTGGCGGGCGCGCAGTCCTCCCAGCCAAGGCCATCCGCGTACCGCGATGTTGCCCTTGAGGACGACGCTGCGGCCTTCCAGCGGGCTGCGCGTTTCGCCCTGGGCCAAGCGGCGGCCGCTCTCGGCCGCGGCGCTGCGGGCCTCGGCCTCGGCGACATGGCTGAACAAGCCCAGATCCTTCGCGTCCTGGAGGGCCGCGAGGGCGGCCTCCAGCCGATCGAGCGGGGAAGTCATGCGACGAAGGTCATGCGGGTGCGTTCTTAGGGCGCTCGTCGATGAGGCGCAGCGGCTTTTGGCGGCTGTCGACCTGGGTGAGCGGGGCGGTCGCGCCCGGCGCGACGAGCTCCACCTGCATCTGCACGCCGACCCGTTGCGAGAGCAGCGCCGCGAAGGCCGCGGCGAGCTCCGGGGTGCGTGCCGCGTCCGCCTTGGTCTCGATGACGACCGTCATCTCGTCGCGACCGTCGCCCGCGCGGCGCGCGCGGCAGATGTATTCGCCGGCGAACTCCGGACGATCGTTGAGGATGGCGGCGAGCGCGAGCGGGTAGACGTTGATGCCGCGCAGCTTGACCATGTTGTCGCTGCGCCCGAGCACGCCTGCGGTGCGCCTAAGGTTCCAGCCGAGCGCCGAGGCGCCGCCTCGCCAAGCGGAGAGGTCGCGGGTGTTGAAGCGGATCAGCGGATAGATGTCATCGCGGTAGAGGGAGGTGACGACCATGTCGCCCGGCGTCGCGTCGCTGACCGTCCGACCTGTGGACTCGTCGACGATCTCGAGGTACTGCGCGTCCTCCATGACGTACATGCCGTCGCGGTCCGGACCCTCGGCAGCGATGGGTCCGGTGTCGGCGACCCCGTACCAGTCGTAGACCTCGGCGCCGCCCCAGGCGCGAGACAGCGCGGCCCGCGACTCACGGCCGACGTGACCGAAGATCGCGCGCACGGCGAGGTCGCGCCCGGGCTCGAGGCCCATCTCGCGCGCGGTCTCGGCGAGTTGGCGGATGTAATCGACGAAACCCACCAGCACGGTGACGCGCAGGTCGCGCATCAGCTCGATCTGGGTCACCGAACGCGTCTCCTTGCCGGTGCCCGCGGAGAGGAACAGGCTCTGCGTATAGTGCAGCGCGGCTTCGCGCACGAAATGACCGCCGTTGATCATGCCGTGCCCGTACACCGAGTGGACGACATCATCGGGCCGCAGCCCCTGCATCCGCCAGACGCGCGCGACGAGCAGCGCCTGGACCTCGCGCGACTTGGGGCTGAAGAGCACCACCTGCGGACGCCCGGTCGTGCCGCTCGTCGTGTGCACCACGGTCACGGGGCGCGTGCCCGGTGCGCCCTCCCAACCGTGGTAATCGCCCCAGGGCGGGTGCTCGGCGAGGCTGCGCATCAGGTCCGATTTGCCGAACACCGGCAGCTTTCCGATGTCGTCGAGGCTGCGTACATCGTGGGGCTCGATGCCGACGGCGCCCCACAGGCGCTGGTAGAAGGGCACTTGCCACGCGCGCGCGACGCAGCGCTGGAACAGCGCATCCTGTCGGGCGCGGATCTCGTCCGCCGACAGGCGCGCATGGCGCTGCGTGAAATCGTCGCCCAGCGGGAAGTCCCGCAGCAGCTGCGCGTGGTCGAAAGAATCGAAGTAAAGGGGGGCTTCGGTCATGCCGGTACCAAGGCATCGACGAGATGCCGTACATCGTCCAGCTCCTCGAGCCGGTCCACGAGTCTGATGAGCGTCTCGATGCGCTCGGCCGCGAGCGGCCTGGCGCCGGACGCCGCGGCGCGACGGAACTTCGCGAGATGCCGCGCGCGATCGAGCGGCCGGCCGGGCGCGCCGAGCACTGCGGGAAGGTCGAGGGCATGCGTCGAGCCGTCCCGCAGCGTGACCTCGACGCGCTGCGGGGCCAGGGCGTTCAGCGAGGGGTTGGCATCGCGTTGCGCGCGGATGCGCGCCGCCAGCGCGTGCCGCCGCGGGTCATCGAGCGCGGGTGCGCCGAAGTCCGCCACGCCGACATCGCCCGTCGACAGCGCGGTGGCGGCGACGTAGGGCAGGCAGAGGCGTGCGTAGGCCGGCGCCATGCCCGGCCGGGCGGGACGATCGACGAGCTGGATGACGAGCGGCGGCGCGTGCACGACCGCGGACTCGAGGTCGTCCGCCGTGAATCCGAGCTGCGACTGCAGCGTCAGCAGTCCGTCGACGCCGCCATGCGTGGCGCGGCCGCTCGGGAAAGGCTTGTGGGAGAGCTCGGTGACGGCGCGCCGCCCCTCGAAGCCGTCGAACGCGGCGGGATCCCACTCGGGGTCGATGAGCGTGAAGTATCCGTGGACGCCTTCGAGGAAATCGCCGGGGCCGACGATGCCGCGGGTGGCGAGCTCCATGGCGAGCAGCGCCGCGCGGGCGTTGAAGCCGATCTGCATCGGCAGCACCGGCGACCCTTCGATGTGCGCTTGCATGGTGCCCGACAGCTGGCTGTAGGCGATCCCGAGCGCGCTGCGGGTGGTGTCCTCGTCGAGGCCCAGCATGTTCGCCATGCCTGCGGTCGCGCCCAGCGCGCCGCACATCGCGGGCCGGAAGAACCGCAGCTTGTTGCGGGCGGCGCGGCCGATGCCGGTGGCGACATCGACCGCGACCGACACGCCGGTGACCAGCCGACGGCCGTCCATGCCGCCGCGCGACTCGGCGAAGGCGACCAAGGTAGCGAGCACCACGGCCATCGGATGCACGACGGCCGGTTCGTGCACGCAGTCCCATTCCTGGTTGTGGATCTGCCAGCCGTTGAGGAACGCGGCGGCGGGCGCCGGCACGCGCTCGCCGCTGCCCCAGACGCGCGAGGCTTCGCCTGCGCCCCAGGTGGCGGCGACCTCCTTGAGGGCGGTGATCGACGGCACTCGGCTGCCGGAGAGCGCCACGCCCAGCGAATCGAGGATGAAGACCTTGGACGAGGCCACCGCCTGCGGTGACAGGTCGCTGAAGCGGCTGCGCGCCGCATGGGCCACCAGTCGTCGGGTGATGTCGCGGTCGACCGTCACGGTCTCAGAGGCTCCAGGCCCAGAACTTCCAGTCGAGCACCGGCGTGCGCTGCTCGGGGTCGCCGCGCGCTGCGGAGGTCTCTGCCGCGATGCGCAGCATCGCCCCGCCGCCCGACGCCGGCCCGACCGGCAGCACATCGGTCACCGTGAAAGCGGTCTGCAGGCGGTCGTTCTCCGCCACGGGGGCGAGATGGTCACAGGACTCCCAGGCGGTGAGGGTCAGCAGGTTCGGCAACGCGCGGGTGACCTGGGCGAACGCCATCGATATCGCATGGCCGCCGTACACCAGGCGCTCGCCGAGGTAGGACAGGCGCGCGTCGGTGTGCGCCATCGCCATGTTGAGCGTGCTGCGCACGAGTTCGGGCGCCGAGGTGATGGTGTCGCGCGCTTCGACCGAGAAACGCTGTCCCGGCCGCAGGTCGGCGGCACGCAGGCCAAGCCAGCCCGCGGTCGGCGCGAGCGACCAGCCCTGCGGCAGCGCCGCTTCGGGGGTGAGGCCTTCCTTGCCGATCGCATCGAGGTCGTCCGCATGGCCGGTCGACGCTTGCGGATCGCGGCAGGGGATCATCGGGCAGCGCCAGAACTTCAGCACCGTCGCGCCCTGCTGGTCGGTGGTCACCATCTCGAGCACGGCGATGCCGGTGGCGGCACGGCCGCTCTGGGCCCGGTTCTGGCGCAGGGCGACCACGCGCGAGCGGGTGTACAGGGTATCGCCGACATGCACCTGACGGCGCAGGGCGAGACCGCGGTAGAACAGGTTGGCCTTCACGCGTTGGGTCGCCCATGTCGACTGCCCGATCGCGATGTTGATCGCGACCAACGGGTGTGCGAGCGGTCGGTCATGACCGGTGACCGCAAGGCTGGTGTGATGGTCGAGCGGCAGCCGCAGGCGGTCGCCGAAGAGCCCGGCGTGCAGGGCCGCGTGGCCCTCGGTGACGGTGATCGCGGGCGCATCGAAGCAGAGGCCGCGCGAGAGGTCCTCGAACCACGGGCCACCGACCACGGTGCCGTCATCCGTCCCCTCGCTCGCCGGTGCAGTGGTCACAGGGCGCTCCATGCGCGGTGCAGCATACGCACCGCGACCACGGCGAGGAAGAAGGCGAAGGCCTGCGACAGGCGGCGACGCGGCAAGGAGTGCGCGAGGCGCGCGCCGAAAGGCGCGGTGAGCGCGGTGCAGGGGGCGATGATCGCGAGCGCGGCGAAGCTCACCAGTCCGACGGTCAGCGGCGGCAAGACGGTGTCGGGTGTGGCGGTCAGGTAGCCGAGGGTGCCGGGCAGGGCGATCAGCAGGCCGAAGAACGCCGCGGTGCCCACGGCTTGGTGGATGGCGCCGCCGGTGAGCGTCATGGCGGGCACCGAGAGCGTGCCGCCACCGATCCCCATCATGGAAGAGAGCCCGCCGATGGCGGCGGCGATGCCGTTGCCGACGAGGCCGCGCGGCACAGACTGCGCCAGTCGGAGATCATCGAGCGGCAGGAACATCTTGAGCGCCGCCAGCGCGGCGACGACGCCGAACACCGCCGCGAGCGTGGCATCGGCCACCCTGGCGGCCAACAGGCTGCCCGCCAGCGCGCCGGCCAGCATGCCCGGGCTCCAGGCGCGAACCGTCGCCCAATCGATCGCACCCCGCGCGGCGTGGGCGCGGGACGAGGAGATGGCCGTGGGGATGATGGTGGCGAGCGAGGTCGCCACGGCGATGTGCATCGACCAGTGCGCGGTGACGCCGGAACTGCGCAGCACGGTGTCGAGGACCGGCACCAGCACGATGCCTCCGCCGACGCCCAGCAGGCCGGCCAGCACGCCCGCGAAGAGCGCGGTGGCGACCAACATCGCTGCAAGAGGCCAGAGGGTCGCGGCGTCCATGGGCCCGCAAGTGTAGGCGAGATGCCCGTGCCCGTCTGCCGGCGACGGCACCCGAAACTTGCCTGTGGACGCTGCGGCCCGCTAAAGTTTCAGGGATTTGTCGGGGTGTTTCCCGGGGGTCGATGCGATGTCGGGGTCTGCCGGCTGGGTGGTGCACAAGTTCGGCGGTTCCAGCGTCGCGGATGCCGGCTGTTTCCGGCGGGTGGCCGATATCCTCGACGCGCAGCCCGCCGGCCGCCTGGGCGTGGTGCTCTCGGCCTGCAAGGGCGTCACCGATGCCTTGCTCGCGCTCGTCGACCAGGCGGAGCGCCAGGACGAGGGCTTCCGCGCGGGCCTCGATGCGCTGCGCGCCCGCCATGCCGCCATCACCGCCGAGTTGCTGACGCCAGATGCCGGTGCCCGCTGGCTCGCGGTGTTCGATCGCGACCGCCAGGACATCGAGGGCATCCTGCAGGCGGTGCGGCTCACGCGTTCCGCCTCGCGCAACATCCGTGACGTGGTGTCGGGATACGGCGAGATCTGGTCGACCCGCTTGTTCCGCGAATTCTATGCCACGCGGCGCGGACGCCCCGGCGAGGTGCGTTGGCTGGACGCGCGCGAGGTCGTGGTCGTCGAGTGGGGGCCGCTCGGGCCCATGGTGCAGTGGGACGCTTCCCGTTCCCGCATCCGCGCCGCCGTCGATGCCGGCTTCGCCGGCACGCTCATCATCACGGGGTTCATCGCCGCCGACGGGCGGGGCGTGCAGACCACGCTCGGGCGCAACGGCAGCGACTTCTCGGCCTCGATCTTCGGCAGCCTGCTCGATGCGGACGAGATCCACATCTGGACCGACGTCGACGGTGTGCTGTCCGCCGATCCCCGACGCGTCCCCGACGCGCAGGTCATCGACTCGTTGTCCTACAACGAGGCGATGGAGCTCGCGTACTTCGGCGCCAAGGTGATCCATCCGCAGACCATGGCGCCGGCCGTGGGCCGCGGCATCCCGATCTGGATCCGCAACACCTTCGCGCCGGGCAATCCGGCGACCCTCATCTGCGCGGAACCGAAGTCGTCGCTGCCCGTGAAGGGCATCACGAGCATCGAGGACATCGCGCTCGTCAACCTCGAGGGCGCCGGCATGATCGGCGTGCCCGGCACGGCCAACCGGCTGTTCGGTGCGCTGCGCGAGGAGGGCATCTCCGTGGTGCTCATCTCGCAGGGCAGCTCGGAGCACTCGATCTGCTGCGCCATCCCGCGCGCCCAGTCCGAGCGCGCGGCGGCGGTGCTGCGCGCGGCGTTCGCGCGCGAGCTCGCGGACGGGCAGATCCATGCGGTCGAGGTCGACCCCGACCTCGCGATCCTCGCGGTGGTGGGCGACGGCATGGCGGGGCTGCCGGGCGTCGCGGCCAAGCTCTTCTCGGCCCTCGGCGCGGCATCCGTCAACGTCCGCGCCATCGCGCAGGGCGCTTCCGAGCGGAACATCTCGGTGGTGGTGCCCGCCAAGGCGGTGACGCGCGCGCTGCGCGCGGTCCACGCCAGCTTCTACCTGTCGTCGCACACGGTCTCGGTGGGCATCATCGGGCCGGGCACGGTCGGTCGCGTGCTGCTCGAGCAGATCGCGTCCCAGGCCGAGCGCTTGCGCCGCGACTTCAAGCTCGACCTGCGCGTGCGCGGCCTGCTCACCTCCAAGCGCATGCTGCTCGAGGAGCGCGGCATCGACCTCGGTCGCTGGCAGGCGTCGCTGGAGTCCGCCGACGCGAAGCCGGACATCGGGCGTTTCGTCTCCCATGTGGCGGCGGATTACCTGCCGCACCGCGTGATCATCGATTGCACCGCGAGCGGCGAGGTGGCCCGCCATTACGCGGCCTGGCTCGCGGCGGGCATCCACGTCGTCACGCCCAACAAGAAGGCCAACAGCGCCCCGCTCGCCGAGTACCGGGCGCTGCACGAGGCGCGCCGCGCCGGCGGCAGCCACTACCTCTACGAGGCGACCGTGGGCGCCGGCTTGCCCGTGGTCGGCACGCTGCGCGACCTGCGCGAGACCGGCGACGAGATCATCGCCATCGAGGGCATCTTCTCGGGCACGCTCGCCTACCTCTTCAACATCTACGACGGCAGCCGCGCGTTCAGCGACATCGTCCGCGAGGCGAAGCAGCGCGGCTACACCGAACCCGACCCGCGCGACGACCTCTCCGGCATGGACGTCGCGCGCAAGCTGATCATCCTCGGCCGCGAGATGGGTCTCGGGCTCGAGATGTCCGACGTCGAGGTCGAGAGCCTCGTCCCGGCAGGCCTCGAGCAGGGCGGCATCGACGACTTCCTCGCCCGTCTGCCCGCACACGACGCGGCGATGCGGGAACGCTTCGAGGCGGCCCGCGCGCGCGGCAAGGTGCTGCGCTACGTCGGCCGCCTGACCGCGGACGGCAAGGCGACGGTGGGCGTGCGCGAGTTCGACGCGCAGCACGCCTTCGCCAACATCGCGCTCACCGACAACATCGTCCGCTTCGCCACCCACCGCTACAGCAACAACCCGCTGATCGTGCAGGGACCGGGCGCCGGGCCCGAGGTCACGGCCGGCGGCATATTCGCCGACCTGCTCCGCTTGTCGGCCTACCTCGGAGCAAGACTGTGACCCGCAGCACCGCCACCGCCTTCGCGCCGGCCTCGGTCGGCAACGTCGGCATCGGCTTCGACATCCTCGGCTTCGCGGTGGACGCGCTCGGCGACAGGGTCTCCGTCGCGCGCTCGGCGCAGCCCGGCGTGCGCATCCTCTCGATCACGGGAGTCCCCGAAGAGCTGCCCCTCGAACCCGAGCGCAACACGGCCGGCCGCTCGCTGATGGCGCTCAATGTGGCGGTGCGCCCCGACTTCGGCTTCGAGATGCGCATCGAGAAGGGCATACCGCTCGGCTCGGGCCTCGGTGGTTCGGCGGCCTCGGCCGTCGCCGCCGTGGTCGCCGCCAACGCGCTGCTCGACCGGCCCTTCGAGAAGATCGAGCTGCTCAAGTTCGCGATGCAGGGCGAGGCCGTGGCG
>RFTM01000491.1 GCA_009923475.1 Gammaproteobacteria bacterium
ACCGGGCCACGGACGCGCGGAGCGCGGCGCTCGAGGAGGTCCATGATGGCCTGCGCCGCGGACTCGCCGACCTCGGCGATGCCGCGGTGCAGGCCATCATGGACCTCCTCGAGCGCCGCGCTCCGCGCGTCCGTGGCCCGGTCGCCACGCTAGCCATCCGCGAATCCACGCGTCCCCTCGGTTGACCGGGCCCGGGCTCGTTTGACAGGCCCCGTCGCCGGTGGGCAAACTGCCGTGGATGAAAGCGATTTCAAAAATTCGGGCGTGAGCGCCGTCCCGCAGGCGTCGGAGTAGTCGCCCTCGACGACCAGTTGCGGCACGCGCGGGATGCGGTGGGCGCGCAGCGCCGCGCGATAGCCCTCGAGGCGTTGCCGGGCGTCAGGGTGGTCGACGGGCCCCGAGATGAACGCGATGCGCGAGTGCCCCTGGGCGATCAGGTGTTCGGTGGCGAGGCGTGCGCCCGGCACGGCGTCGGTGTCGAGGCAGTGCAGGCGCTCCCCCGGCAAGGCGCGACCGGTCAGCACGACGGGCAGCGCCCGCGAGAGCCGCTGCAGCTCCGCGTCCGGCAGGCAGCTCGTCACGAGGATGATGCCGTCCACGCGACGGCTGACCAGGTGGTCGATGCCGCGACGCTCATCGTCCTCGCGCCAGCGGCCGCTGACGAAGAGCACCGAGTAGCCGGCGCGCAACAAGGCCTTCTCGATGGCGGCCAGCGCCTCGCCGTAGAACGGGCTGTCGATGGCCTGTATCACCACGCCGATGCTCATCGAGCGGCCGCCCGCGAGGGCCCGCGCGGCCGCGTTGGGCATGAAGCGCAGCTTCGCGATCGCCGCCTGGACGGCGCGGACCTTGGCGTCGCGGACGTTGGCGGTGCCGTTGAGGATGCGCGACACGGTGCTCGGGGAGACGCCGGCCTCGCGCGCCACCTGCTCTAGCGTCACGCCGCCTTCGCCCCCGTCCGCCATCGACCTGCCGCCGCCTCTCCCCATGCATCAAGGCTACAACATCCTGCGGGCGCGCATGGCCGACGGTCGCCGCGCAGGCACCGCGCCGGCGGCGCGCGGCCGGGCGAGGTGCCGGCGCCTGAGGTCAGGGCGCATGAATTTGACAAGCGCGCCGGAGGTTGGTTACCGTCTGCAAGCGCTTTCAAAATCGACCCGATCCGGCCTCGTCAGCGGCCCCGGGAACCAGTTTCCAAACCCGGGCCGCCACCGGGCCACGCCGAAGGACTGCCTCGATGAACAAGCCGCTTCCACTCGCCTTCCGCCTCCGTTCCGTGCGCGGGTTCGCCCCTGCGGCGCTGCTGCTCGCGCTCTCCGCCTGCGGCGGCGGCGGCAAGGACTGGTCTAGCTCCAAAGGTTACGTGACCGTCGGCGGCTCGGTCGCCGGCCTCTCGGGGAGCCTCGTGCTGCGCAACAACGGCGTCGACGACCTCGCCGTGGCGGTCGTGCGGGGCGTCGTCGAGCGTGCCGGTGTCGATCCCGGCACCGTGGAGGACGTGGTCCTCGGCGCGACGCAGCAGCGCGGCGAACTCGGCGGCAACGTCGCCCGCGCCGTGGCGATCATGGCCGGACTGCCGTTCACGACGGCCGGAACCACGGTCAACAGGCTCTGCG
>RFTM01000492.1 GCA_009923475.1 Gammaproteobacteria bacterium
CCCGAGGACGGGCAACGACCTCAACGGCAAGCCGTTTCCGGATATCGCGGGCACGGCGCTGCAGGAGCGTTTCTGGCTGCGTTCCTGGACCAACGAGACCTACCTCTGGAACACCGAGGTGCTCGACCAGAACCCGGCGAGCTTCACGAGCCGCACGGCGTACTTCGGCGTGCTCAAGACCACGGCCGTCACCGCCTCGGGCAAGGACAAGGACGACTTCCACGTCAGCGAGTCGACCGTCGCCTATCAGCAGCGCCAGAACTCCGCGCCGCGCGCCACCTTCGGCGCCGACCTGATCGCGCTCGCGACCCGCCCGCCGCGCGACTATCGGGTCGGCTACACCGAGCCGCAGTCCCCAGCGGCGGCCGTCGTCAACGGCCAGCCCAACCTGGTCCGCGGCTCGCGCATCCTGCGCGTCAACGGCGTCGACCTCGTCAACGCCAACACGCAGGCGGAGATCGACCAGCTCAACGCCGGGCTCTTCCCCGCCAACGCGGGTACCAGCACGACCTTCGTGGTGCGCGACCCCGGCGCGGCATCCGACCGCTCGGTGGCGCTGACCTCGATCACCCTCTCGCCGAGCCCGGTCAACCGAACCCGCATCATCGACACGCCGACCGGCAAGGTGGGCTACATCCTGTTCAACACCTTCAGCCCCTTCGAGAGCGAGCGGGCGATCGTGCAGGCCATCGTCGAGATGAAGCTCAACAGCGTCACCGACGTGGTGCTGGACCTGCGCTACAACGGCGGCGGCCTGCTCGCCGTCGCCTCGCAGCTCGGTTACATGATCGCGGGCCCGACGCGGACCGCGGGTCGCGCCTTCGAGAAGCTGCGCTTCAACACCGCTGCGGGCACGCGCAACCCCGTGACCGGCGAGACCAACAGCCCGGTGCCCTTCTACACCCAGACCTTGGGCTTCACGCTCACCGCCGGCGAGGCCCTGCCCACGCTCGGGCTCAACCGCGTGTTCGTGCTGTCGACCAACGACACCTGCAGCGCGAGCGAGGCGGTCATCAACGGCCTGCGCGGCATCGACTTCGAGGTCAACCTCATCGGCGCCACGACCTGCGGCAAGCCGTACGGCTTCTACCCGCAGGACAACTGCGGCGAGACCTACTACACGATCCAGTTCCAGGGCGCGAACCACAAGGACTTCGGCGACTTCGCGGACGGCTTCGTCCCCACGAATTCGACTGCCGCTTTTGGCGTGCGCGTTCCGGGTTGCCGGGTCGATGACGACCTCACCCGCGAGCTCGGCGATCCGGCCGAGGCCTTGCTGGCGGAGATCGGGGAGCAGGAACTGGCCGATCTGATCTTCGAACTGGGCGAGGACCCGTTCAGCGGGTCGATGTACGTCTTCGTCGGGCGTCGGCCGACGCGTATAAAGGTTCTCTGGTGGGACGGAAGCGGCTTGTGCTTGCTCTACAAGCGGCTGAACCGAGCGGTCTTCCGGATGCCGGCCGCGGCGAGCTCGAGCGACGCGGTCCAGATCGATCTCGCGGCACTGCGCGAGCTGATGGCCGGTGTGGCGACGGAGCCGAAAGAGATACGACGCCAAAAGATTCATTGAAACATATCGGCATCTGGTGC
>RFTM01000493.1 GCA_009923475.1 Gammaproteobacteria bacterium
GGCGCTCTTCTATGCGCACTTCTACGCGGTAATCAACACGGCCGTCGCCGGCATGACGGCGGCGCCCGCGCCGCCGGACACGGGCGCGTTCGCGCGGATGCTGGACGCGTTCGTGACGCTGGTGGACGGGGTGGTCGCAGGCGGTGCCGGCCTGTTCCCCACGCCGGGATTGCCGCCAGGGACCTGTGAATTGGTCAAGATGTACCTGCTGCCGGCCGCCCGGGGAAAAGGCCTGGGAAAAGAGCTCCTGCAGCGCGTTTTCCAGTTGGCGAAGGACCTCGGATACGGAAGGATGTACTTGGAGACCATGCCCGAGCTCAAGACAGCCATCGGCATGTACGAAAAGATGGGTTTTGGATACCTCGATGCGCCCAAGGGCTGCTCCGGCCACGGTGGCTGCGATATCTGGATGGAAAAAGCGCTGTAGATCGTTCCGTCACAGCACGGATCCCGCGCTGACACAGCGCCCGAGCGTCGGACAAAAGAAAAAGCCCCGGGAGTCTCCTCCCGGGGCCTTTGTGTCGACGGATGTCGAACGAGGCGCCTTGCGGCGCCGACATGCTGAGGCTCTCGCCTCTTACATGCCCATGTCGCCCATGCCGCCCATGCCGCCCGGAGCCGGGTGCATGTGGTCATGGTCGTCCTTCGGGGCCTCGGCGATCATCACCTCGGTGGTCAGCAGCAGGCCCGACACCGACGCCGCGTTCTGCAGCGCGAGGCGCGTGACCTTGGCCGGGTCGAGGATGCCGAACTCGAGCATGTCGCCGTACTCGCCGGTGGCGGCGTTGTAGCCGTATGAGCCCTTGCCCGAGCGCACCTGGTTCAGGATCACGGCGGCGTCCTCGCCGGCGTTCTCCACGATCTGGCGCAGCGGCTCCTCGATGGAGCGGGCGAGGATGCGGATGCCGACCGTCTGGTCCTCGTTCGCGCCCTCGAGCTTCTCGAGCGCCTTGGTGGCGCGGATCAGGGCGACACCGCCGCCCGGCACCACGCCCTCTTCCACCGCAGCGCGCGTGGCGTGCAGGGCGTCCTCGACGCGGGCCTTCTTCTCCTTCATCTCGATCTCGGTGGCCGCGCCGACCTTGATCACGGCGACGCCGCCGGAGAGCTTGGCGACGCGCTCCTGCAGCTTCTCCTTGTCGTAGTCGCTGGTGGCTTCCTCGACCTGCTGGCGGATCGACTCGATGCGCGCCTTGATGTCGGCGGCCTTGCCGGCGCCGTCGATGATGGTGCTGTTCTCCTTCTCGACGACGATCTTCTTGGCCTCGCCGAGGTCGTTCAGCGTCGCCTTCTCGAGCTGCAGGCCGACCTCATCGGAGATCACCGTGCCGCCCGTGAGGATGGCGATGTCCTGCAGCATGGCCTTGCGGCGGTCGCCGAAGCCCGGGGCCTTGACGGCCGCGACCTTGAGGATGCCGCGGATGTTGTTGACGACGAGCGTGGCGAGCGCCTCGCCCTCGACGTCCTCGGCGATCACGAGCAGCGGACGGCCCGACTTGGCCACGCCCTCGAGCACCGGCAGCATCTCGCGGATGTTCGAGATCTTCTTGTCGACGAGCAGGATGAACGGCTTCTCGAGCTCGACCGTC
>RFTM01000494.1 GCA_009923475.1 Gammaproteobacteria bacterium
GCAGATTTGGTGCAGTTGGCGGTGGCGCGGGCGTGGATCCCCCGGGGGTTGCCGTCCGCCGCCACGATCGTCAGAAAACTCTAGAGGACAACGAACAATGAAGACTCCCGTCATCGTCAAGATCGCCGCCCTGGCCGCCGTGGCCACGCTGGCCGGCTGCACCGACCTGAAGCCGCTGCAGGCCCAGATCGACACCCTCAAGTCGCAGGTCTCGAGCCTGCAGTCGCAGGTCGCCGCCGCCAAGAGCGCCGCTGACGGCGCCGGCAGCGCCGCTGCCTCCGCCGCCTCGGCCGCGAGCGGCGCGCAGTCGACCGCCAACCAGGCGCTGGCCGCCGCCCAGGCCAGCCAGTCGTGCTGCGATGCGACGAACGAGAAGATCGATCGCATGTTCAAGCGCACGATCTCGAAGTAAGATCGCAAGGTCCCGCTACGGGAAAAAGACGCCGCGCCCAAAGCGCGGCGTTTTTTTTGGTCCGCAGGAAGGGCGTCAGTAGCGGATCAGCGCCGAGCCCCAGGTGAGGCCGCCGCCGAAGGCCTCGAGCAGCAGCAGCTGCCCGCGCTTGATGCGCCCGTCGCGCACGCCGGCGTCGAGGGCGAGCGGCACCGACGCCGACGAGGTGTTGCCGTGCTCGGCCACCGTGACGATCACCTTCTCCATCGGCATGTCCAGCTTCTTGGCGGTGGCCTGGATGATGCGGATGTTGGCCTGGTGCGGCACCAGCCAGTCGATGGCGGATTTGTCGAGGCCGTTGGCCGCGAGCGTCTCGTCGACGATGGAACCGAGCGACTTGACCGCGATCTTGAAGACCTCGTTGCCGGCCATGTGGATGAAGAGCGGCATGCGGCCCGACTCGTCGGCATGGAACCCCTTCGAGGGCCCGACCGGGCAGTAGAGCAGGTCCTTGTAGAAACCGTCGGTGTGCAGGTGCGTCGAGAGGATGCCCGGCTCGTCGGCGGGCTTGAGCACCACCGCGCCCGCGCCGTCGCCGAACAGGATGGCGGTGCTGCGGTCGGTCCAGTCGACGATGCGGCTCAGGGTCTCGGCGCCGACCACCAGCGCGCACTTCGCCTCGCCGAGCCGGATGAACTTGTCGGCGATGGAGAGCGCGTAGATGAAGCTGCTGCAGGCCGCCTCCACGCTCACCGCGGGGCAGTTGCGGATGCCGAGCCGGTCCTGCAGCAGCGCGCCGCAGTTCGGGAACACCTGGTCCGGCGTGCAGGTGCCGAAGATGATGAAGTCGATCTCGTCCGGCTCGACGCCGGCGGCCTGCATGGCGCGGCGCGCGGCCGGCACGGCGAGGTCGACGGTGGTCTCGCCCTGCGCGGCGATGTGCCGCTCGCGGATGCCGGTGCGCTCCTGGATCCACTGGTCCGAGGTCTCGACCATCTTCTCGAGGTCGGTGTTGGTGAGCACCTTCTCGGGCAGGTGGCTGCCGGTGCCGGCGATGCGCGAATGCTTCAACTTGAACGTCATGCGTGGGTCTCCCCGAGGGCGGTCGCGACATGCTGCACGAGCTGACGACGCGCCGCGGTGGCGGCGATGGCCACGGCGCGGGCGAGCGCGACGCGGTCCGCG
>RFTM01000495.1 GCA_009923475.1 Gammaproteobacteria bacterium
CCCAACTGCGCTGCGGCGCAACTCGTCATCGACACCGTCGACGCCCACGCGCCCAACTTCCGCGCGAGCCTGCTCGGGCATTCGGCGCTCTCGCCGCTCGACCTCGAGCAGCGTTTCGGGCTCGCGGGCGGCGACATCTTCCACGGCGCGCTCGGCCTCGACCAGTTGTGGGCGGCGCGCCCCGCGCTCGGCTACGGCGATTACCGCACGCCGCTCGAGGGTCTTTATCTTTGCGGCTCGGGCGCGCACCCGGGCGGCGGCGTCACCGGCGTGCCGGGGCGCAACGCCGCGCGCGAGATCCTGCGCGACAAGCGCAAGGGCTGAGCGCCGGCGCATGCGCATCCTGCACACGCTCTTCTCGCGCGGCTTCGCCGGCACCGAGCGCGCCACCGCCGAGATGTGCAACGCCTGCGCGGCGCAGGGCCACGAGGTGATGCTCGCGCTGCGGCGCGACCATCGCGGCGCGGGCGGCGCCTCGATCCGCGACCACCTCGACCCGCGCGTGCAGGTCGTCGAATGCGGGCGCTGGTTCCCGGGGCCCGGCCTCGCGCGCGCGGTGAGGGAGTTCCGGCCCGAGGTCATCCACACCCACCTGCGCAAGAGCACGCGGCTGGTCGCGCGCCTCAAGCCGCCCTGCCCGACCATCGCCACGCTGCACATGTGGGTCAACGGCCCGCATTTCCTCGAGATGGACGGGCTGATCGTCATCGCGCAATGGCAGAAGCGCGACCTCAATGACTACCGCGGCCGCGTGTTCGACATCAACGAATCGCTGATGCCGCAGCCCAAGCTCGCGCCGGAGCGCATCGCGGCGCTGCGCGCCGACGCCGGCGCCGCGCCGGGCGATTTCCTGGTGGGGGGCGTCGGACGGCTCGCGCAGTCGAAGGGCTTCGACACCCTGATCCGCGCCTTCGGCGCGGCGGCTCTGCCGCAGGCGCGGCTGGTGATCGCGGGCGAGGGCCGTGAGCGGGCGTCGCTCGAGCGCCTGGCGGCCGGCGCCTGCCCCGACGGACGCATCAAGTTCCTCGGTTTCCGCAGCGACGCCAAGGAGCTTTACCAGGCCTTCGACCTGTTCGTGAGCCCCTCGCGCAGCGAGCCGCTCGGACGGGTGCTGTTCGAGGCGCTCGATGCCGGCACGCCGGTGCTCGCGACGCGCACGCAGGGCCCCTCGGAGATCCTCGCGCGTTTCCCGGGGCGGCTCGTCGACATCGACGATGTGCCGGCCATGGCGACGGCGCTGCGCGAACTCGCCGCGGCGCGGCCGCCGCGGCTGCAGCATGACCTGTCGGCCTGGCATCTCGACGCGGTGGTGCGCGAGACGTTGGCCGCCTACCGCGGGTTGATCGACGCGCGCGGCGAGCGCCGCTAGGCGAGCCCGAGGTGCGCGCCCAGCCGCGCCACCATCCCGGGCAGCGCATCGGTGAACCCCGCGCCGCGCGCCGCCGCCGCGAGCGCCTCCCACCGCGCGGCGTCGTCGAGCAGCGCGGCGCAGGCCTCGACCGCATCGTCGGGGCGCGGCGCCAGCGCCGCGCCCAGCGCCGTGCAGGCCGCGATGCGCGCCGCCTGGTCG
>RFTM01000496.1 GCA_009923475.1 Gammaproteobacteria bacterium
TGGAAGCCCGCGGGCACGCGCCCCGGGATCTCGATGCGCGTGATCGGGCCGGCCTTGATGTCGCGCGCGTCGAAGATCCAGGCCTCCGAGCGGTAGTCGGCGATGTCCGTGGCGAGCGTCACGCAGTAGCCGTGGTCCTCTGCCGTGGCGCGCGTGCTGCGCGCGAACGTGGTCTCGCTCGGGAACCAGCCGCGCGGGTAGTGGTAGACCTCGCGCGTGCCCTTGTCGTGGTCGTACTTCACCAGGCCCTCGAACGCCAGCGTCTGCAGGTCCGTGGGGATGAGCTGGTGGTAGGAGTAGCGGCTCTTCACGCCGTAGAGGTCCATGTCCGGCAGGCAGAACTCCACGTTCAGGTCGTCGAGCTGCTGCTCGCTCTTCTCGCCGGTCCGGACGTTCATGCGCCAGCGGCGCAGGTGGCCCTTGTAGCGCAGGTAGGCGAGCATCGAGCCGAGCGGCCCTTCCTCGGGGTCGCGGCGGATCGTCGGGTCGGGCTGGAAGCAGCCGTCCATCACGATCCAGTCGCCGTCCTCCCAGGCGTTGACCATGTGCAGCACGTACCCCGGCTCGAACTCGAACCACTTCACCTGCTCTTGCGTGCCGTAGCGCGGGATGACGCCGAAGCGGCTCGGCAGGTCGCGGCGGAACTGCACGACGCGGTGGCCGGTGCGCCGCAGCACGGCGGTGTCGTGGAACAGCGGGAAGTCGTGCAGGATGGTGAAGCGCGGGGTGATGGTGGTGTCGTGCGGCAGGCGCGGGCCCGGCAGGTCGATGCGCGCCTTGTGGCGCAGGCCGCCGTCCGGGCCGATGACGTAGTACGTGAGCCAGGGCTGGAAGTCGGCGTAGCCGTAGTTGATGTATTCGCCGGTGCGCACGTCGACCTTGCCGTGCGCGTTCATCGCGGTGTCGAGCGCGCCGCCGAAGGTCTCCTCGCCGCGCGTCTCCAGGGTGAGCGGGTCGACGTCGTACATGTGGCCCGCGTTGTACCAGGCGGAGAGCAGCTTGCCGTTGTGCAGGTTGAGCGTGGTGTTCGAGGTGTCCTTGCAGTAGTCGGCGTTGGTCGCCCGGTCCTCGCGGCCGGCGACCCGCGACACGTCGTAGGGCCCCATGATCCCGGAGAGCTCGACCTTGCCGCGCTCGATCTCGTCGTGCAGGGCGCGGGTCTGCGTCCACTTGCGGATGTAGCTTGCGCGCCCGTCGCGCAGGTACAGGCCGTGGATCATCCCGTCGCCGTCGAACCAGTGGTATGGGCCTTTGGGCTCGAACACCGGGTTCGGGCCCTGGCGCATGTAGGCGCCGTAGAGGTCGTCCGGCACCGATCCCTGCGTGACGCGCAGGTCGACGGCCGTGACCTCGGAGACGACGGGCGTGTAAGGCCCGTGCAGGTAGGGGTTGTCGACATGGTCGACCCAGGTCGGGCGGTCGGCGGGATCCTGGGTGCTGAGGTCGGTGTACTTGCGCATGGTCGTCTCCCGGAAGAAGCCGCGTCAGGCCGCGCGGCCGACGATGAAACTCACGGTGGTGGTGGCGCTGCCGCCGATGTTGAGGGTGGCGAAACGCCGCGCGCCC
>RFTM01000497.1 GCA_009923475.1 Gammaproteobacteria bacterium
GACTACCCTTTGCGACCTTTTTTCGGTCAAGCCGCCATGAAACGCACCTACCAGCCCAGCAAGGTCCGTCGCGCCCGCACCCACGGTTTCCGTGCGCGTATGGCCACGGCCAACGGCCGCAAGATCCTTGCCCGCCGCCGCGCCAAGGGCCGCAAGAAGCTGATCCCGTAAGGCCGGCATGGCCTCGCCGGCGGGTTTCGCCTTCCCGGCTTCCCGGCGGATCCTGCGCAAAGCCGACTTCGACGTCGCCTTCCGGCACGGTCGCCGGCAGGGCAACCCCCTGCTCAGCCTCGTCATCCGCCCGAACGGCCTCGGCCACCCCCGCCTCGGCGTGGCGCTCGCCGCCAAGACCGTCGGAAATGCCGTCGCCCGCAACCGACTTCGTCGCATAATCCGCGACTCGTTCCGGCTCGCCCAGACCCGCCTGCCTGCCGCCGACCTCGTCGTCGGTGCGAGGGCAGGGGTGCGCGGCGCACCCGCCGCAGCGATCCGCGACAGCCTCGAAGCACTCTGGACCCAGGCAATCAAGACATGCGCGTCCTCCTCCGCGCCCTGATCCGCGGCTACCAACTCGTGCTGAGCCCCTGGCTCGGCGCGAACTGCCGCTATCACCCCACCTGCTCGCAGTACGCGCTCGAGGCCCTCGCCTCGCACGGCACGCTGCGCGGCGGCTGGCTTGCGCTCAAGCGCATCGGCCGCTGTCACCCCTTCGCCGGCGAGTCGTTCACCTGCGACCCCGTGCCGGCCCGCAACGACTGGAAGACACCGTGACGAACTCGACCAACGCCCGCATGTTCCTGTGGCTCGGCCTCGCGATGGCCCTGTGGCTCAACTACGAGGCCTGGCAGCGCATGTTCGCGCCGCCGCCCGCGCCCGTCGCCGTCACCGCCCCCACGAGTGGCGTCGCGCCGTCGCTGGCCGATGCCGTGCCGAGCGCTGCGGCGCCCGCCGCGCCGGTGGCCGCTGCGCCTGCGCCGCTCGGCGCTGCCGCGCCCGTTGCGTCCACGGCCGCCACCCTGCGCGTCACCACCGACGTGCTCGACCTCGACATCAGCCTGCAGGGCGGCACCCTCGTGCGCGCCGACCTGCTGCGCTACCCGCGCGTCAAGGGCGAGAAGGCCCCCGTGCAACTGCTGAACACCGGCAAGACGCAGTTCTACGCCCTGCAGACCGGCCTCAGCGACGCCGGCGCGGGCGGCGCCCGCCCCACGCACCTCGCCGTGTTCAGCGCGCCGCAGACCGCCTATTCTTTGGCCGACGGCAGCGACGAACTGCGCGTGCCGCTCGCCTGGAGCGACCCCGCGACCGGCGTCACCGTCACCAAGACCTTCGTGCTGCGCCGCGGCCAGTACCGCATCGACCTGCAATACGACATCGAGAACCGCGGCACCGCCCCCTGGGCCGCTGCGTCCTACGCCCAGATCCTGCGCGACGACCACCCCGTCGAGCGCAGCATGTTCAATGTCGAGACCTACGCCTTCAAAGGCCCCGCGTACTACGACGGCACCAAGTACCACAAGATAGACCGCGCCAAGGCCGACCAGCGCCCGCCCGAGACCC
>RFTM01000498.1 GCA_009923475.1 Gammaproteobacteria bacterium
TTCGACCACTGCATCATCGCGGCGGGCTCCGAGCCCGTGAAGTTGCCGTTCGTGCCCGATGATCCGCGCGTCATGGATTCCACGGGCGCGTTGGATCTCGCCGACCTGCCGAAGCGGCTGCTCGTGATCGGCGGCGGCATCATCGGCCTCGAGATGGGCTGCGTATACGACGCGCTCGGCACCCAGGTCAGCGTCGTCGAGCTCATGGACCAGTTGATGCCGGGCGCCGACGCGGACCTCGTGCGGCCGCTCGACAAGCGCCTGCGCAAGCGCTTCGAGGCGGTGATGCTGCGCACCAAGGTCAAGGCCGTCGAGGCCCTGGCCGAAGGTCTGCGGGTCACCTTCGAGGGCGAGGGCGCCCCCGCGCCGCAGGTCTACGACCGGGTGCTGGTGGCGGTCGGCCGCAAGCCCAACGGCGCGCTGATCGGCGCGGAGGCCGCGGGCCTCACGGTCGATCCGCGCGGCTTCATCGCCGTCGACAAGCAGATGCGCAGCGCCGTCCCGCACATCTTCGCCATCGGCGACATCGTCGGTCAGCCCATGCTCGCCCACAAGGCGACGCACGAGGGCAAGGTCGCGGCCGAGGTCATCGCAGGCCAGAAGCGCGCCTTCGATGCGCGCGTCATCCCGTCGGTCGCGTACACCGACCCCGAGGTGGCTTGGGTGGGCCTCACCGAGACCGAGGCGAAGGCCAAGGGCATCGCCTACGAGAAGGGCATGTTCCCGTGGGCGGCGAGCGGCCGGTCCTTGGCGCAGGGCCGCGACGAGGGTTTCACCAAGCTGCTCTTCGATCCCACCACCCACCGTGTGCTCGGCGGCGGGCTCGTCGGTCCGAACGCGGGAGAGCTCGTGGGCGAGATCGCGCTCGCCATCGAGATGGGCGCGGACGCGGCCGACATCGGGCTCACCATCCATCCGCACCCGACGCTCTCGGAGTCGATCGCGATGTCGGCGGAGGCCTTCGAAGGCACGCTCACCGACCTCTACATCCCGAAGCGCCAGTGATGACCGTTCCGCCCGGGCGTCCTCAGCCGAGGCGCCGCAGGTCCTCGAGGTAGGCGCGCTCGTCGGGCATCCGGCCTGCGCGCTGCGCTTCCCACAGCGCCCGGCCCAGCGCTTCCATCATCCGGTGCTCGGCCTCCATGCGACCGTGACGGGCGGCGAGCCGCGAGTGCAGCGCGGCGATGCCGGCCGGGCGGTCGGTGCCGACCTGTTCACGCAGCGCGAGATGCATCGAGAGATGCAGGAAAGGGTTGGTCACGCCGCCCTCGGGCGTGAACTGCGCGTGCAGCGCCTCATCGCCGCGTTCCAGCCAGGCGTGGTACTCGGGGTGCTCACGGATCACGTCGACCAGCTGCGCCTCGAGCGGCGTCACGGGCAGGCCGTCGCGCCCGCGCCGCCAGGCTTCGAGCCAGGTGCGGCGCATGTCGTCGCGCGACTGGCCGAAGAGCGCGCTCATGCGTCGGCCCGGGTCTTGCGCCGCCAGCCGCAGAGGTCGGCGATGGGGCAGGCCGGGCAGGCGGGCTTGATCGCCTTGCAGGTGTAGCGGCCGTGCAGGAT
>RFTM01000499.1 GCA_009923475.1 Gammaproteobacteria bacterium
TGCTGGTCAGCGCCGGAAGCGACCTTGCGGCGGTGGAGCGGCGCGACGGTCGCGTCACTGTGGACCGCGCTTGCGGCTTCATGTCGCGCGAGATCGCGCGGTCGCTGACCCTCGACGACGTCGTCCGCGCCACCGACGCCTCCTCGCGCGCCCTGCAGTACGGATTCCGGGCGCGCCACGGGCTGAGCCCGATGCGCTGGCTGCGCGAGCAGCGGCTGCGGCGGCTGCATGCGGCGCTGCGCGCCGCGCCGACCGACGAGGGCGTCGCGGAACTCGCGACGGCGCTCGGCCTCAACCACCTCGGACGCCTGGGCCAGGTGTTCGAGGCGCGGTTCGGCCTGCTGCCCAGAGCGCTGCTGCACCGCGCGCGTCTCGGCTGACCCGCCCGCGGGTGACAAGCCCGCGAGTCCTGTGTTCGAATCGGGCGACCGATGAACCCGATGCTCTACGCCATCCCGGTCTTCATGGCCTCTATCCTGTTCGAGGCTTGGGTCGCGCGTCGGCGCGCGCCGGGCGCGTACGACATCCCTGACGCGCTCACGAGCCTGCACTTCGGCATCCTGAGCCAGGTCTGGGGCGCGTTCACGCGCGTCATCGGCTTCGGCGTGTACGTGCTCGCGTTCGAGCACCTGCGCGTGACCACCTTGCCCGGGGACAGCGTCCGGGTCTGGATCTTCGCGCTGCTCTTCTACGACTTCTGCTACTACTGGGCGCACCGCGCGGGCCACGAGATCAACCTCTTCTGGGCCTCGCACCAGGTCCACCACTCGTCCGAGTACTACAACCTCACGACCGCGCTGCGCCAGACCGCGACCGGCGGCTTCACCAGCTGGCCTTTCTACGTGGTGATGGCGGTCGCCGGCGTGCCGCCGATGGTGTTCGCGGTGGTCGGCCTCATCGACCTGCTCTACCAGTACTGGGTGCACACCGAGCTCGTCGGCAAGCTCGGCTGGCTGGACCGCGTGTTCGTCACGCCCTCCAACCACCGCGTGCATCACGGCCAGAACGACTACTGCATCGACCGCAACTACGGCGGCATCCTCATCGTCTGGGACCGGCTGTTCGGCACCTTCGTCGAGGAGCGCGACGACGAGCGCATCGTGTACGGCGTGCGCAAGCCGCTCGCGAGCTACAACGCCGCCTGGGGCAACCTCAATGTATGGACCGACGTGCTGCGCGCCTCGCTCACCGCGCCCTCGCTCGGCGGCGCGCTGCGGGCATGGTCCGACCCGCCGCAAGGGCGCGGGGTCGCGCTGCCGCACCTCGACACGACCCAGGTGCGGCGCTTCGACACCGGCACCCGCCCCGCCGTGCGCCGTTACGCCCTCGCGCAATACCTGCTGCTCGCGCCCATGGTGATGCACTTCCTCGCCATCATCGAGCGGCTCGACCGGATTGCCGGCGTCGCTTACGCGCTTGTCATCACGGGCACCGTGGTGTGCGTCGGTTGGGCCCTCGAGGAACGACCGTGGGCATGCAACCTCGAGAGGTTGCGGGTGGCGGCGCTCGGCATCGCGTTGCTGCTGCTGCCGGACTGGTTCGGCTGGGCCGCG
>RFTM01000500.1 GCA_009923475.1 Gammaproteobacteria bacterium
CGACCTTGACCGTGCGCAGCCAAAGACGCCCCGCGCGTCGCGTGCGCAGGGCGATGCCCGCCGCAGCGAGGTCGCGCGCCGGGGTGTCGAGGTAGCGGTTGTCGAGCAGCTGCGGCGCCCCCAGCGGCTCCGCCGCTGTGAATGAGGGATGCCGCCGCAAGCGGCGCACCGCGGCGGCAGGCAGGGCGAGCTTGAGCTCTATCTCGTCGGCCAAGCGATGCTCCGACGGCGCCGCGGTCAGGTCCGCAGTCCGCGCTGCCCGTCCTCGAGGCCGCAGCTGAACACCGTGCGCTCGACGGCGCGGTCCGGGTCGCGCACCGAATCGAAGCCCTGCAGCCGGGCTTCGAGCCGCTGCGGGGTCAGTTCGAGCCAAAGATAACCGCGACAGGCGTCCTCGTAGAAGGCGACGTCGT
The DNA here is from genome assembly GCA_009923475.1 of Gammaproteobacteria bacterium. GTDB lineage: Bacteria > Pseudomonadota > Gammaproteobacteria > Steroidobacterales > Steroidobacteraceae > UBA964. The sequence continues at coordinate 414 of RFTM01000500.1, forward strand.
TGCCCGGCCGTCGGTAGACCTCGCGCAACCGCTGCGGCGGCGGCCCGGAGGTGATGGAGGTCGTGACGAGCTCGCTCATCACCACCGGCGCGTCCGGCCTGCCCGGCTGACGGCGCTGGTCGGCCGCGATGAAGGCGTGGATGTCGCCGCCCAGCGCCAACGGGTTGCGCGCGCCGCTGGCGACGACCGAGTCGATCAATCTTTGGCGGGCGGCCGGGTAACCCGCCCAGCTGTCGCTCCAGTGCTGGACGCGCGGACCCGGGTCCTCGTCCACCGCGGTGAACACCACGCTCTGCGCGAGCAGGTCCCAGCGGGCGCGCGAGGCGCGCAGGCCCGCGTCCAGCCAGCGTTCCTGCGCGGCGCCCAGCATCGTCCGTCCCGGCGCGTGCCAATCCGGGCACTCGTCGACGAACACCCGCGAGCCCCCGCCCTGGCGCGGTGGCACCGGGCAGACCTGGGGCGAACGGTGCTGACGGGTGTCGAGCACGTGCAGCGTCGCGAGACCGCCGAGCGTCAGGCTGCGGTACAGGGCGACGCCGCCGTCCCGTGGCCGCGCGGACCGGGGCAACGGCATGTGTTCCCAGTAGGCGCGGTAGGCGGCCGCGCGCCGCGCCGGGAAAGCCGCCTGCTCCGCGTGGTTCTCCGAGGTGATGCCGGCGTAGTCGTTGTCGACCTCGTGGTCGTCCCAGGTCATGAGCCAAGGGCAGGCCGCGTGGGCGGCGCGCAGGTCGGGATCGCTGCGGTACCAGGCGTAGCGCAGGCGATAGCCGTCGAGCGTCGTGCACTCGCCGGGATCGTGGCGTCGCACCGCATCGGTGGCGCCGCTTTCGTAGATGTAGTCGCCGAGGTGCAGCACCAGGTCGACGCCGCGCGCCATCATGCCGCGCCACGCGTGGTAGTAGCCCTGTTCGTAGCTTTGACAGCTCGCGACGCCCACCCGCAGACGGTCGAGCTGCGCGCCGGCCTCCGGCGCGGTCCAAGTGCGCCCGACCGGGCTGGTCGCGTCGCCGGCCATGAAGCGGTAGAAATACTCTCGGCCGGGGCGCAGGCCCGTCACCTCGAGGTGCACGCTGTGCGCGTCCTCGGCGGCCGCCGTCACGACGCCGCCCTGCACCCGGTGCGCGAACGCCGGATCGA
>RFTM01000006.1 GCA_009923475.1 Gammaproteobacteria bacterium
GTAGAGCAGCAGCACCGTCGCCAACAAGGCGAACTCGAGGTAGGACTGCAACTTCGGCTGCGTCACGAACCCGAGCAGCGCCATCGCAAGCAAGACGGCCGCGACCACGCCGACCAACACCCGCCGCGTCCCCTGCTGGCGCAGGCGCGAAGGCCGCGTGTCGTTGAGGCTGCGCAGCACCTCCGCCTCGGTCACGCCCTCGAACCAGAAGAACCGGCTGCGGCGCTTGGCGCCCGTATCACCCGTGGTCATGTCATTTCCCCTTCTTGAACGGTTTGATGGAGAAGAGCTCCGGCACCTCGGCCTCGAGCGCCGCGGCGATCTTGAGCGCGAGCACGAGACTCGGGCTGTACTCGCCCCGCTCGAGGTAGCCCACCGTCTGGTAATGCACCCCGACCGCATCGGCGAGCTGCTGGCGCGTGAGGCCCTTGGCCACGCGCAGCTCCTCGACGCGGTTGAAGACGGGGTCTTCCTTCTGGCGGCTCATGATGGGGATAGCATATATGCTTAATAGCATTCATGCAACATCTTTCCGCGGCCCGGCGGCTGCGTGGTAACTTCCGCGCCATGAAGACCAAGCAAGAGATCGTCGACAACTGGCTGCCGCGCTACACCGGCACCGCGCTCGGGGACTTCGGCGAGCACATCCTGCTCACCAACTTCGGCAACTACCTCGAGCTGTTCGCCAAGCAGACCGGCGCCAACATCGTCGGCCGCGACCGGCCGATGCCGAACGCCACGGCCGACGGCATCACGATGATCAACTTCGGCATGGGCAGCGCCAATGCCGCGACGGTGATGGACCTGCTGTCGGCCATCACCCCGAAGGCCGTGCTGCTGCTCGGCAAGTGCGGCGGCCTGAAGAAGAAGAACCAGATCGGCGACCTCGTGCTGCCGATCGCGGCGATCCGCGGCGAGGGCACCTCCGACGACTACCTGCTCCCGGAGGTCCCCGCCCTGCCCGCCTTCAGCCTGCAGCGCGCGGTGTCGACCATGATCCGCGACCTCGACTCCGACTACTGGACCGGCACGGTGTACACCACCAACCGCCGGGTCTGGGAGCACGATGACGAGTTCAAGGAATACCTGCGCCAGACGCGCTGCATGGCCATCGACATGGAGACCGCGACCATCTTCGCCGCGGGCTTCGCGAACTCGATCCCCTCAGGCGCGCTGCTGCTGGTGAGCGACCAGCCGATGGTGCCGGAGGGCGTGAAGACCGAGGCGTCGGACAGGAAGGTGACGGACGTCTTCGTGGAGAAGCACATCCGCATCGGCATCGAGGCGCTGCGCCTCATCCGCCGCCACGGCAAAAGCGTCAAGCACCTGCGCTTCGACGAGTAGCGCGACGGACGCGCGCGGCGACCGGTCGCCTCAGCGGAAGACCTTCGCCCAGAAGGACTTCATGTCTTCCCAGGAGTCGCGGTCGGCCTTCTCGTCGTAGGCGAGCGGCAGGTTGTTCTTCTTGCCCTTCTCGGTGGCCTCGGGGTTGGTGAAGCCGTGCTTCGCGCCCGGGTAGGAGACGAACTGGTAATCGACGCCCAGCGCCTGCATCTCCTTGTGGAAATCGGCCTGGTCCTCGGCGGGCACGAGCCCGTCGGCCTCGCCGTGGCAGATGAGCACCGCCGGCTTGAAATCGCCGGGCTTGGCCTGGTGCGCGGCGGTGAGCGCGCCGTGGAAGCTGACCACGCCGCGCAGCGGCACGCCGATGCGGCCCATGTGCAGCGACAGCGCGCCGCCGAGGCAATAACCCATCGCGCCGATGCGCTCGCCGTCGACCAGCGGGTGCTTGCGCAGCTGGTCGTAAGCCGCGCGCAACCGCTCACCGAGCGCCGGCACGTCCGTGAACAGGCCGCCCATCAGGCTGCCCGCCTCGGCCGCGTCCGCGGCCTCGCGCCCGTCGCCGTAGACGTCGACGGCGAGCGCGACGAAACCGAGCCCCGCGAGCTCGCGCGCCCGGCGGCGCGCGTAATCATTGAGGCCCCACCACTCCGGCAGCACCAGCACGCCGGGACGCTTGCCCTCGCGGGCGGGATCCCAGGCGATGTAGCTCGCGAGCTCGCGGCCACCGGCGGTGTAGCGCAGGACTTCGGAACGGGAGGCGTCGGGCATGATGTCTTACCGGGTCGAGGGGTCAGGGGGGGATGCGCACTTTCGCAATTCGGAGGCCTGTCGCGCAAGCGTCCGGCCCGGTGTGCGCCACCGCACGGTCCACGCGCGCCCCGGCGCGCTGCCATAATGGCCGCGTGATGGACCAGACCGACGAAGACAGGCCGCAGGCGGACGCCCCGCGGCGCCGCATCCGCAGCTTCGTGCTGCGCGCCGGCCGCATCACGCCCGCCCAGCAGCGCGCCCTGGACGAGGTCTGGCCTCGGCTCGGCATCGACATCCCCGCGCCCGGCACGGCGCAGACCGCCCCGGCGATTTCTTTGGACTGGGACGCGGTCTTCGGCCGCCGCGCGCCGCGGACGCTGGAGATCGGCTTCGGCAACGGCGAGAACCTGCTGGCGCTGGCCGCGGCGCATCCCGAGCGCGACTTCATCGGCGTCGAGGTGCATCGCGCGGGCGTCGGCCACCTGCTGCTGCGCGCGGACGAGGCCGGGCTCGCCAACCTGCGCGTCATCTGCCACGACGCCGTCGAGGTGCTGGAGCGGCACGTTGCGCCCGCCTCGCTCGACGAGGTGCTGGTGCTCTTCCCCGACCCCTGGCACAAGAAGCGCCATCACAAGCGCCGCCTGATACAGCTGGCGTTCGTGGACCTCGTGGTCTCGCGGCTGCGGCCGGGCGGTCGCCTGCAGCTCGCCACCGACTGGGAACCCTACGCGCAGCAGATGCTGGAAGTGCTCTCGGCCTGCCCCGCGCTGCGCAACCTCGCGTCCGACGGCGGCTTCGTGCCGCGCCCCGGCTGGCGCGCGCTGACGCGCTTCGAGCGCCGCGGCCATCGCCTCGGCCACGGGGTCTGGGACCTGTCGTTCGGGAAGGCCTGAACCGCGCCGGCCGCGCGGCGCAAGGCGCGGCCGTCAGCCGCCCGCCGCGATGCCGAAACTCGCGCGCACGCCGTCCACCACGAACTGCACCGCGAGCGCGCCGAGCACCACGCCGAGCAGCCGGTTGATGACGTTGGTGCCGGTCACGCCGAGCAGCCGCGTCAGCCGGTCCGCCCCCAGCATGACGACCAGCGCGATCGCGAGCACCGCGAGCGCCGCCGTCAGCAGCGTGGCGAACATCAGCGGCTGCTGCAGCACCGACACCGGGCCGAACCACAGCAGGATGGTGGTCAGCGCGCCGGGGCCCGACATGAACGGGAAGGCGAGCGGGAACACGGAGATGTCGGCGCGGCGACGGCTCTCCGCCTGCTCGTCGGTCGAGGTGCGCGTGCCCGACTCGCGGGCGAACACCATCTCGAGGGCCACGAGGAACAGCAGCAATCCGCCGAAGATGCGGAACGAGTCGATGCTGATGCCCATCGCCGAAAGGAAGCCGGCGCCGCTCAGCGCGAAGCCGATGATGATGCCGGCGGCCACCAGCACCGACTTGACGGCCATGCGGCGGCGGTAGGCGGCGTTCGCGCCCTCGGTGAGACCCGCGAACACGGGCACCAGCGCGATCGGGTCGACCACGACGAAGAACACCACGAAGAATTTGAGGAACTGTTCGAGCATGGCGAGCCGTTCAATCGCCGCCGGACGGCGCGACAGGCGCGGCGGCGGGGCGCGGATTGTCGCCGTTCATGGGCCCTTCCACCAGCCTCACGACGCCGTCGGCATCCGCCGACACCGCAAGCGGGCGCAACGAGCGCCCGGGACAGGGTCCGGCGATGCAGCGGCCGGTCGACGGCTCGAACAGCGCGCCGTGCGACGAGCAGACGATGGCCCTGCGGTCGGCCGTGAGGAACCGGTGCGGCAGCAGGTCGAGCGGATGCCCGGCATGGGGGCAGCTGTTGAAGTAGGCGCGCAGACCGCCGTCCGGCAGCGCGACCACGAGGCCGCGCAGCGGCCAGTCGCCCTCGCCCACGCTGAACCCGCGGGCGCCGTGCTCGGCGAGCTCGGCGAGCGTGCAGACCGCCGCCCCTGCCACCGTCCCGCTCATGCGCCCGACGACGCGCGGCCCGCGCTGCCCAAGGCCTCGTCGACCGTCCCGCGTCGCCACATCCACCAGAAGATCAGCACGCCGGGCACGGCGGCCACGGTGGTCAGCAGGTAGAACTTCACGTAGCCCAGCGACTCGATGAGCGCGCCGGCGGTGGCCCCGGTGAGCACGCGCCCGACCACGCTCGCGGCCGCCGAGACCAGCGCGTACTGCGCGGCCGTGTAGCGCAGGTTGCAGAGCGCCGACAGGTACGCGACCACCACCACGCCGCCGTAGCCGCTCGCGAAGTTCTCGAAGCCGATCGCCGCGGCGAGGCCGGGGTTGCTGTGGCCCGCGGCGGCGAGCGCCGCGAAGGAGAGGTTCGAGAGGGCCATCAAGACGAGCGCGAGCAGCACGGCGCGCGCGAGGCCGAGCCGCTCATAGAGGATGCCGCCGACGAAGATGCCGACGAGGAAGGCCCAGAACCCGACGCCCACGTCGTACACCGCGATCTCGTCGTTGCTGTAGCCCATGTCGTTGAACAGCAGCCGGAAGGTGAGGTTGGCGAGCGTGTCGCCGACCTTGTGGACGAGGATGAAGGCGAGCACCAGCGCCGCGCCGGGCCGCGTCAGGAAATCCCGGAACGGGCCCTCGATCGAGCGCCACACCTCGCCCGGCCCGCGTTTCTGCGCGACCGCTTCGTGCCGCGGCGGTTCGCCCACCCGCAGCGCCGTGAGCATCGCGGGCAGCGCGAAGGCGGCGCAGGCGATGTAAGCCGCCTGCCATCCCTCGCGCGCCGCGATGAAGAGCGCGAGCGCACCGGCCGCCGCCGAGCCGATGCGCCAGCCGTACTGCGACATCCCCGAGCCGATGCCGAGCTGCGAGGGCTGCAGCGTCTCGATGCGGTAGGCGTCGATGACGATGTCGAAGGTGGCGCCCGCGATGCCGAGCAGCACCGCGGCGACCACCGTCGCCCGCAGGCTCGCGCGCGGGTCGACCAGCGCGAGGTTGACGACCGCCGCGATGACCAATGCGCCCGCGAACAGCATCCACGACACGCGCTGGCCGAGCCGGCCGATGACGGGCAGGCGCACGCCGTCGACGATCCAGGCCCAGAAGACCTTGAGGTTGTAGACGAGGAAGGCGAGCGCGAACGCGGTGATGGTCTTCTTGTCGATGCCGTCCTGCGCGAGGCGCGTGGTGAGCGTCGCGCCGATGAGCGCGTAGGGGAACCCCGAGGAGATCCCGATGAAGAACGCCGCCAGCGGCTCGCGCGCGAGCAGGTTCAAAGATCGTAGTCCATCACGAGCGGCGCATGGTCCGAGAAACGGCTCGCCTTGTGGATGTGCGCGGCGCGCGCCGCGCCCGCGAGCGCCTTGCTGCCGACCTGGTAGTCGATGCGCCAACCGACGTTCTTGGCCCAGGCCTGCCCGCGGTTCGACCACCAGGTGTAATGGTCGGGCCCCGGTTCGACCTCGCGGAACGTGTCGACGAAGCCCAGCGTGCCGAACAGCTCGTCCATCCACGCCCGCTCCTCGGGCAGGAAGCCGCTGTTCTTGCGGTTGGACTTCCAGTTGCGCAGGTCGATCTCCTTGTGGGCGATGTTCCAGTCGCCGCAGAGCAGCACCGGTTCGCGCCGCCGGCGCAAGCGCTGCAGCTGCGGCAGGAACGCCTCGAGGAAGCGGAACTTGGAGGCCTGCCGCTCGGGCCCCGACGACCCGGAGGGCAGGTACAAGGACACGACGGAGATGCCGGGCAGCCGCGCCTCGAGGTAGCGGCCCTCGCGGTCGAACTCGTCCACGCCGAAGCCGCGGATCACCTCGCGGGGCTTCTGCCGGCAATAGAGGGCGGTGCCCGAGTAGCCGGGACGCTCGGCATCGAAGAAGTAGCGGTGGTAGCCGGGCAGGTCGATGTCGTGGCCCTCGAGCTGCGGCTCGTGGGCCTTGGTCTCCTGCAGGCAGACCACGTCGGCGTCCTGCTCCCGCAGCCAGGCGAAGGCGCCCTTGGCGGCGGCGGAGCGGATGCCGTTGGCGTTCAGGGTGACGACGCGCACGGGAGTATCATAGCGGCATGCACCCCTTCCAACGCGATTTCGTCGAGCTCGCCCTGGCGCGCAATGCGCTGCGCTTCGGCCGCTTCACCCTCAAGTCGGGACGCGAGAGCCCGTACTTCTTCAACGCCGGGCTGTTCGATGACGGCGAGGCGCTGGCGCGGCTCGGGCGCTGCTACGCCGCGGCGCTGGTCGCCTCGGGCGTCCAGTGCGACATGCTCTTCGGCCCCGCCTACAAGGGCATCCCGCTGGTGGCCGCGACCGCCGCCGCGCTCGCCGAGCACCACGGCCGCAACCTGCCCTGGGCCTTCAACCGCAAGGAAGCCAAGGACCACGGCGAGGGCGGCACGGTGGTCGGCCGCGCGCTGCGCGGGCGCGTGGTGATCGTCGACGACGTCATCACCGCCGGCACCGCCATCCGCGAGTCCGTCGAGCTCATCCGTCGCGCCGGCGCCGAACCCGTCGCGGTGCTGCTCGCGCTCGACCGGCAGGAGCGCGGCCAAGGCGAGCGCTCCGCCGTGCAGGAGGTCGAGGCCGACTTCGGCCTGCGCTGCGTGAGCCTGCTCACCCTCGCCGACCTCATCGACATCATGGCGCAGCCGGCGGCCGGCGCCGCGCTGCCCACCGAGCATCTCGACGCGCTGCGCGCCTACCGGTCGCAGTACGGCGTGCGGAGCTGAACGACCCCATGGACATCAAGGACAAGACGCTGCTGCGGCAGCAGGCCTACATCGACGGCGCCTGGCGGTCCGCGGCCGACGGCGCTGTCGTCCTCATCCGCGACCCGGCCGACGGCAGCGCGGTCGGCGAGGTGCCGGTCATGGGCGCCGCCGAGACGCGCGCGGCCATCGAGGCCGCGGCCCGCGCCCTGCCCGCCTGGTCGAAGCGCACCGCCAAGGACCGCGCCGCGATCCTGCGCCGCTTCGCCGACCTGATGACCGCGAACGCCGACGACCTCGCCGTCATCATGACCCGCGAGCAGGGCAAGCCGCTCGCCGAGGCGCGCGGCGAGGTCGCCTACGCGGCCTCGTTCCTCGAGTGGTTCGCCGAGGAAGGCAAGCGCCTCTACGGCGAGCTGATCCCGACGTTCCGCGCCGACGCGCGGCTGATGGTGCTGCGCCAACCGGTGGGCGTCGCGGCCGCCATCACGCCCTGGAACTTCCCGGCGGCGATGATCACGCGCAAGCTCGGCCCCGCGCTCGCGGCCGGCTGCACCTTCGTCTGCAAGCCCGCGCCGCAGACGCCGTTCTCGGCGCTCGCGCTCGCGGAGCTCGGCGCGCGGGCCGGCCTGCCGGCGGGCGTCTTCAACGTGGTCACGGGCGACGCCGAGGCCATCGGCGGCGAGCTCACCGCCAACCCGACCGTGCGCAAGCTGAGCTTCACCGGCTCGACCGCCGTCGGCAAGAAGCTCATCGCGCAGTGCGCGGGCACCGTCAAGAAGGTGTCGATGGAGCTCGGCGGCAACGCGCCCTTCATCGTGTTCGACGATGCCGACCTCGATGCCGCGGTGCAGGGCGCGATGGCGAGCAAGTACCGCAACACCGGGCAGACCTGCGTCTGCGCCAACCGCCTGTACGTGCAGTCTGGCGTCTACGAGGCGTTCGCGGACCGGCTCGTCAAGGCGGTGGCGGGGCTGCGGGTCGGCCCCGGACTCTCCGGCCCCACCGACCAGGGCCCGCTCATCGATCCGCGCGCCCTCGCCAAGGTGGAGTCGCACGTCGCCGATGCGCTCGCCAAGGGCGCGCGCGTCGCGGCCGGCGGCAAGCGGCACGCCCTCGGCGGCAACTTCTACGAGCCGACCGTGCTGCTCGACGTCACGCCCGGCATGCGCGTCGCGCGCGAGGAGACCTTCGGCCCGGTCGCGCCCGTCTTCCGCTTCGACACCGAAGAAGACGCCGTGCGCATGGCCAACGACACCGAATTCGGCCTCGCCGCCTACTTCTACACCCGCGACCTCGCGCGCAGCTGGCGCGTGCAGGAGGCGCTGGAGTACGGCATCGTCGGCGTCAACACCGGCATCTTCTCCACCGAGGTCGCGCCCTTCGGCGGCGTCAAAGAATCCGGCCTCGGCCGCGAAGGCTCGCGCCACGGCATCGAGGAATACACCGAGATGAAGTACGTCTGCGTCGGCGGCCTCGCGCCGTGACCGTCGCGGACGGCGCCGCCGCACCGGAGTCCGCCGCGCCGGAGTCCGCCGCTCCGCGCGGCCTGATCGCGCTGCTCGCGGCGAGCAGCGCGCTCGGACCCGTCTCGACGCTGATGCTGATGCCCGCGCTGCCGGCGATCCGCGCCGAGTTCGGCGCCAGCACCGCCGCCACGCAGGCGGTCATCAGCGTGTTCCTGTTCGTGTTCGCGCTCGGCATCCCGTTCGCGGGCCCGGTCTCCGACCGCCATGGCCGGCGCCCCTTGCTGCTCGGCGGCATCGCGGTGTTCCTCGCGGGGTCGGTGCTGGGCGCGCTCGCACCGACGCTCGAGGTGCTGGTGCTGGCGCGCGCGGTGCAGGCGCTCGGCTGCGCCGCCACCGCCACCGTCGCGCGCGCGGTGCTCGGCGACATCTTCCCCGACTGGCGGCTCGCCCGCGCGCTCGCCACGATGACCCTGGTGATGATGAGCGGCACCGCGATCTCGCCCTACCTCGGCGGCCTCATCACCGAACGGCTCGGCTGGCATGCGCCGCTCACGCTGCTGTCCGTGCTGGCGGCCCTCATCGGCCTCGCCGCGCTGCGCGGCCTGCCCGAGACGCGCGTCGCACGCGACGGACTGATGACCTACGGCGAGCTCGGCCGCGCCTCGCGCCGCGTGCTGCGCAACCCGACCTTCCTCGGCTGCGTCATCGACGCCGGCGTGGTGTACGCGATCTACCTCGGCTTCATCTCCATCGCGCCCTACGTGATGAGCGAGATGCTGGGCCGTCCCGCGACCAGCTTCGGCCTCTACCTGCTGCTGCTGTCCGCCGGCTACTTCGCCGGCAACGTCATCGTCACGCGGCTCAAGGGGCACGCCGACCTCGACCGCGTGGCCCGGTTCGGCAACTGGCTGCAGGCCGCCTCCGCGCTGCTCGCGCTCGGCTTCGTGCTGGCGGGCCACACGCACCCGCTGTTCTGGTTCGGTCCGATGCTGCCGCTCGCCTTCGCGCAGGGCCTGCTGCTGCCGCATGTCACGGCGACCGCGGTGCGCCTCGCGCCGGGCTATGCGGGCGTCGCTTCCGGCCTCATCGGCTTCTCTCAGCAGGCGATCGCCGCCGCCGCGGTGCAGGGCCTGGGCTTCGTCGACACCGGCACACCGCTGCCGGTGCTGACGGTCTGCGCCGCGTTGTCGCTGGTCTCGCTCGCCGCCATGCTGATGCTGGAACGCGCGCTGCGCGCGCAGGAGCCTGCCGCATGAAGCTCGGACTCGTCCTCGGCTACTGGGGCGCCAAGCCCGTCGACCGCTTCATCGAGCTCGCGCAGCGCGCCGAGGCGCTCGGCTTCGACATCGTCTGCACCTCCGAGGCCTACGGCTCGGACGCCCTGACGCCGCTCGCGGCCATCGCCACCCACACCTCGCGCATCAAGCTCGGCACCGCGATATTGCAGATCTCGGCGCGCACGCCCGTGATGGCGGCGATGAGCGCGATCACCCTCGACCACATCTCCGGCGGACGGCTGTGCCTCGGCGTCGGCGTGTCGGGACCGCAGGTGGTCGAGGGCTGGTACGGCCAGCCTTTCCAGCGGCCGCTCGAACGCACCCGCGAGTGGCTCGCCATCTTCCGCCAGGTGCTCGCGCGCGAGCAGCCGGTGGCCTTCGAGGGCAAGCAGTACACGCTGCCGTACCGCGGGCCGGGCTCGACGCAGCAGGGCAAGGCCCTGATGAGCATCACCCACCCCTTGCGCAAGGACATCCCCGTCTATCTCGGCGCCGAAGGGCCGAAGAACGTCGAGCTCGCGATGACGGCCTTCGACGGCTGGTTCCCGTTCCTGCTGCCGCCCGACCGCTTCGACATCTACGGCGACACGCTCGGGCTGCGCAAGCCGGGTTTCGAGATCCTGCAATCGGTGAGCTACTCCCGCGACGCCGACCCTGCCGTGGCGCTGCAGCCCATCAAGAAGATGCTGGCGCTCTATGTCGGCGGCATGGGCTCGAAGGAGGACAACTTCCACAAGCGCGTCATCGAGCGCGCGGGCTACGCGGAGGCCGCGGCCCGCATCCAGGAGCTGTGGCTCTCCGGCCGCCAGAAAGAGGCCGTGTCGGCGGTGCCGGACGAGCTCGCAGATGCCCTGTCGGTCACCGGCTCGACCGCCAACCGCCGCCTGCGGCTGGCCGCCTGGAAAGCCTCGCCGGTCACCACGCTGATGATCGGCGTCGCAGGAAGTTTCGAGCAGACCGTGCAGAATATGGAGACCTTGGCCGAGGAGGCTGCGTGAAGCCATGCGCTACGAACATCGCCCGTCCCGTCATCCGCGTCGCAGTCCTGCCGCCCGCGGCATCGTCCCGCTGCTCGCCGCGCTGCTGGCCCCGGCGGCAGCCGTGAGCGCCCCGGTGCCGTCGCCTGCGCCGTCGCCTGCGCCGCCGCTCGCCGAGCAGCGGCCCTTCATGGTGACCTCGCCTTTCGGCGCGCGGCCCGACCCCTGGTACTGGCTGCGCGACGACAAGCGCGCCGACAAGGACATGCTCGCCTACCTCGAGGCCGAGAACGCCCATCTCGGCAAGGTGATGGCGCCGCACCGCGCGCTCGAGGACAAGCTCTACGGCGAGATCGTCGGCCGCATCAAGCAGGACGATTCGACCGTGCCGCAGCGCCGGCACGGCTACTGGTACTACTCGCGCTACGAGCCGGGCAAGGAATACCCCATCCTCGCCCGCAAGCGCGGCAGCCTGGATGCGCCCGAGGAGATCGTCCTCGACGGCAACGAGCGCGCCAAGGGGCATGAGTTCTATTCCGTCGCCAACCTCGAGGTGAGCCCCGACGGCCGCTGGGCCGCCATCGCGGAGGACACCGTCGGCCGCCGCCAGTACTCCATCCGCATCCGCGACCTGCAGACCGGCGCTTGGCTGCCCACAGTCATCGACAACGCCGAGGCCTCGCTCGCCTGGGCGGACGACGACACCACGCTGCTCTACATCCGCAAGGACCCGCAGACGCTGCTCGGCGACAAGGTCTACCGGCACCGCCGCGGCACCGACCCCAAGGACGACACGCTCGTCTACCAGGAGAAGGACGACAGCTTCTACATGGGGGTCGCGCGCTCGAAGACCGACCGGTTCGTCTACATCGCCCTGCAGAGCACCGTCTCGAGCGAGACGCGCTACGCCGCCGTCGGCGATCCGGCGCTCGCCTTCAAGGTGGCCGTGCCCCGCGAGCGCGACCACGAGTACCAGTTGTCGGACGTCGGCGACCGCTTCGTGCTGCGCACCAACTGGCAGGCGCGCAACTTCCGCATCGTCGAGGTGCCGGTCGACAAGGTGGCCGACCGCAAGGCCTGGAAGGACGTCATCCCGCACCGCACCGACGCCTTCGTGGAGAACTTCGACACCTTCGACGACTACCTCGCGGTGGGCGAGCGCTCGGGCGGCCTCGCCAAGCTGCGGGTGCACGGCTGGAAGGACGGGCGCGACTTCCTGCTCGACGCCGCCGACCCGGCCTACACCATGGAGCTCGGCGCGAACGACGAGTCCGCGACCACGCTGCTGCGCTACGTCTACACCTCGCCCACCACGCCGCGCACCACCTACGACTACGACATGCGCACCGGCGAGCGCAAGGAGCTCAAGCGCGAACCGGTGCTGGGCGGCTTCGACAGCGCGGACTACACGGCCGAGTTCCGCTTCGCGACCGCGCGCGACGGCACGCGGGTGCCGGTGACGCTGCTCTACCGCCGCGGCACCAGGCTCGACGGCACGGCGCCGCTGTACCAGTACGCCTACGGCTCGTACGGCCTGTCGTCCGACCCGGTCTTCCGCTCGACCGTGCTGTCGCTGGTCGACCGCGGCTTCGTCTACGCCATCGCGCACATCCGCGGCGGCCAGGAGATGGGCCGCGCCTGGTACGAGGACGGCAAGCTCAAGAAGAAGCTCAACACCTTCAACGACTTCATCGACGTCACCCGCTTCCTCGTCAAGGAGAAGGTCGCCGACCCGCGGCGGGTGTTCGCGATGGGCGGCAGCGCGGGCGGCCTGCTGATGGGCGCCGTCGCCAACATGGCGCCCGGCGACTACAAGGGCATCATCGCGCACGTGCCGTTCGTCGACGTGGTCACCACGATGCTCGACGAGAGCATCCCGCTGACCACCAATGAATTCGACGAATGGGGCAACCCGGCCGCCGACCGCGCCACCTACGACTACATGCTCTCCTATTCGCCCTACGACCAGGTGTCGCGGCAGGCCTATCCCGCGATGCTGGTGACGGGCGGTCTCTGGGACAGCCAGGTGCAGTACTGGGAACCCGCCAAGTGGGTGGCGCGCCTGCGCACCATGAAGACGGACGCCAACCCGCTGCTCATGCGCATGAACATGGAGGCCGGGCACGGCGGCAAGTCGGGGCGTTTCCAGCGCTACCGCGAGACCGCCGAGGAGTACGCCTTCGTGCTGTGGCAGGCCGGCATCGACCGTTGAGGCGGCGGCCCGCATGAGCGGCCGTGACGACGCCGACACCCTGCCGCTCGGGGTGTTCCACGAGGTCAGCATCAGCGTGCAGGACCTCGCGGCGTCGGCCGCCTTCTACGAGGGTCTCGGGTGGCGGCGCCTGCCGGTGCGCGCCGTGTGGCCGCATCCTTATGCGGCGCTCAGCGACGGCTCGACCGTGCTGGGGCTGCACCAGTACCGCTTCCCCTCGCCCTCAGTCACATGCGTGCACGCCGATGTCGGTGCGGCGCTCGCCGAGCACCGCGATGCCGGCATGGTGATCGCCTTCGCCAAGACCGGTCCGGACTGCTTCAATGAATTCGGCTTCCGCGACCCGCACGGCCACATGGTGACGCTGCTCGAGGCGCCGACCCATGACGGCCCGGCGCCCGCGCCGCCGGGCCCGTCCCAGCGGCCCGTCGCCTCGTTCCTCAGCCTGCCGGCCTCCGACATCGGGCTCGCGCTTCGCTTCTGGCAGTTGCTGGGTGCGCGCGAGACCGACGGACCGCGGCTCGCATCGCCCGCCGACTGGCCTTGCCGGCACCTCGAGGCGGCCGGCTTGCCGATGGCCGTGCATCCGGCTTCGCTCTTCGGGCATCCCGCGATCGTCTGCGTCACGGGGCGCAGCGCGGCGGACGGCGCATCGAAGCAGGTCATCGAAGCCCCCGAGCGCACGCCGGTCGTCCGGCTCGCGGCCGCCTGAAGGCGGCGGCGCGCCTAGAAGCGGCGCGCCCAAAGACGGCGCGCTCAGAGGCGGCGCACGACCCCCGCCACCAGACGCTCCAGCGCCGCCGGCGATTGCAGCAGGAACAGCGAGGGCTCGACGAGCTCGAGCTCCATCACCACCGGCACGCCGTCCGGCCCGGGCGCGACGTCGACGCGCGCGTAGAGCATCTCGTCGCCGAACCCCGCCAAGGCCGCGGTGCCGGTGGCGAGCTCCGCCGCCGAGATGGGCAGCGCGTCCGACACCTGCTCGACGCCGCCGGCGAACCGCGGGGTCTTGCGCACCGCGTGCGTGAACGCGCCGTCGATCCACACCAGCGCGCGTTCGCCGTGGTCCTCGACCGACGGCAGGTAGGGCTGCACCAGCACGTCGCGCGCGGCGACGAGCCGCGCGCAGACGGCATCCGCGGCAGGATCGTCGATGCGCAGCCGATGGGTCTCGAAGGAGGCGGCGCCCACCTCCGGCTTCACCACCACATCGTCCCAGCCGCGCTCGGCCGCCACCGCCGACAGCGGACGCGGGTCGCCGCGCGGCAACAGCACCGTCGGCGTCACCGGCACGCCGCGCGCCTCGAGCTCGAGCAGGTAACGCTTGCGCAGGCTCCAGCGCAGCACCGAGGGCGGGTTCCAGAGCGGCGCGACCGCGGCCGCGCGGTCGATCCAGGCATCGAACTCATCGAGCGCGTGGATGTAGTCCCAGGTGGAGCGCACCAGCGTCGGCACGGGCGCCGCCCAAGCCGCGGTGTCCTGCCACGCGACCATCCGCGCGTCGATGCCGGCGCCGCGCAGCGCCTCGAGCAGCAGGTCCTCGTCGACGTCCGGCTCGGGCAAGGGGCGACAGGTGGCGATGCGCAGCGGCGGACGGGTCATGGCGGCAGGGCTCGTGGCGGGATCAGGTGGCCGGCGCGCGCCGCAGCAACAGCAGGCCGAACAGCATGATGCCCGTGTTGACGGCGGCGATGAGGAAGAACGGCGCGCCCTTGCCGACGAGGTCGAACAGCGTGCCGCCGAAGATGTTGGTGAACAGGATGCCCGCCGAGGCGCAGATCCCGGCGAGGCCGAACACCGCGCCGCGCACGGCCGGCGGCGCCTCCTGGCCGAGCACGGTCTGGCTCGCGAGGATGGCGCAGACCTGCCCGGCGCCGAGCAGCACTGCGACGGGCAGGATCCAGGAGCTCAGCGGATCGCCGACGAAACCGCCGGCGAGGTAGCCGATGCCCGCGACCGCCATCGCGATCACGCCGACGGTGATGCGGTCGATGCGGTCGAGCATCAGGCCGAAGAAGACCGCGACCAGCAAGGCTGCGGCCTGCGCCGTGACGTACGGGATGCGCGCGGCGGACGCCGCCTCGGTGACCGACAGGCCGCGCTCGATGGCCGACTGCTGCAGGCGCAGCGTGAAGAACGTGCCGATGACGATGCGGTCGGCGAACGACACGAACTGCAGCATGAACGCGAACCAGATGCGCGGGTTGCGGCGCGCGGCGGCGAGGCCTTCCTGCAGCAGGCTGCGCAGCGGCAGCCGCTCCTCGGGCCCGTCGGGCACGCCGGGGCGAAGGCCGAGCCGGCAGACCACCGCCGTCAGCACACAAAGCGCGGCCGCGATGCCGAGCGTCAGCCGCTCCTCGTCGCCGTCGGGCAGGGTGTGGAGCAGTTCCCACCGGACCGGTTCCGGCGTCGTGCCGTGGCCGATCACGCGGAAGTGGTAGTCGTCGCCCATCCACTCGAACGACGGGAAATTGACCGTCTGCCGGCCCGGCAGCAGGCGTCCGCGGCCCTGCAGCGCGGTGACGCCGGCGGCCTTCAGCAACTGCACGATGCCGCCCGTCATGCCCTTCACGATGCC